>DLBG01000041.1 GCA_002494135.1 Lachnospiraceae bacterium UBA7027 | reverse complement strand
GGCATAAAAAAACACAAACACTAGTTTAGTATATCACAAGTGTTTGTGTTTGCAAAGCAAAAATGCCCTTTATATTGTGTTATTTGTGCCAAAAAGGCACGGTATATTTAATACGCGAGATAAATTGCAGGACGCACGCCGCAGACAACTTTTTGCTGCGTACCTGCAGGTGTTGCATGATCCGTATCGGCAGGAGAAGAGGCATAACCGACCTGTCCTGCTATCGAGACAACGCTGACATACATCTGATTATAAGAAGGCGTTCTTAGTCACCAGCAGGAACTCCTCTCTCCGATTACACTTTCCGGATAACCGTATTTCTTAAACTCGGAATTATACCAGGCTCTGTCAATGGTTGTAAGATATTTACATCCGTTGTTTAAAGCGTATTGAGTTGGTTTGATGAATAAATCATAACTTGCTCCGCCGTTTTCATTTCCCCAATCGTAAATATACTGTTTGATTTCACTTAAACTGGGAACAAATACCTTATCCGTTGTATCGTTTCCACCGTCCGTTCCGTAGTTTGGATTATCGTCACATTCCAAAGTTACAGACGGAATTTGGGTCATTTCTTCTGCGGAAAATGCCGCATTCAGAAATTCATCGTTCAGCCACGCCCGCAACGAGCATGTTTCCCATGTTACATTCTCTGTCTTATTATGATACGGCTTGCAGTCCAGGACATATTTGCTGATCAGATACAATCTTCCGTCTTCATTCGTAAGAACCTGCCATTCAATGGGCTCTTTGCCGTTGTCTTCATTACCGTCCTGTTCGTAATCACCGAATTCGACCAAATCTCCGGCAGCAAGACTTGCATAAGGACTGTTATTCAAATCTTCCCCGCCCATTCCTTCAACCGGTGTGGCTTCCAATTCTTCCGCACCTGCCGGGCCTTCGGATATTACATAAATTCTTACGGAAAGACCGATTAAATATCTGCCGTCTTCCGTCATGGAATTAAAATACATCGGTTCGGTTGCGTATGCCGGATCCAGCGTGATCATACCGATATAAACAGCTTTCTCGACGCGGAATCTTTCCGGACCGTTACCGACATCACTGACAAAGTAATCGGGAAACCATGTGGATACATTTTCAAAAGGATAGGTTTCTCCCTGTTGTGCATATTCATTTAATTTCCGGTCCATATCTGCGGTGTGTTTGGTTATAATCTGCTCAAACGGTGAACTGCTTAATTCGGTTCCGGAATAATTGGAATAATCATCAAAAAACTCGGTCCGATTGGTTACCCGGTTCATATAATCGGGGAAGAAAACATCATAGGATCTGTTAATCTGGAAAAACTGTGCCGTAGTCTTCATCGCCGTTCCGTCCTTGATGGTAACGGCTTCCTTGTCGTTTACGAGAATGGACTGATTGTTTCCGTAAAATACCTCAACGGTTCCGTGGTCCACAAATACATGCGTGGCAAGATCCGCAGGGTCATAGGTGACCGCAAAGTCCGTTCCTCGGATACTCGTGGTCGCGTTGGGTGTGATTACGTCAAAAGAAGAATTATCGTTTAATTTGTTTTCGATATCGAAAAATGCTTTTCCTTCCTGAATATCGATTTTAACTTTTCCTTTTACTTCCGAACCGGTCGCCTTCACTTCGAATTTGGTATTCGGAGTAACCAGCATATGCTTGTCGGAATCTATCAAAAGGCTCATAACGGATTCCTCTCCCGTTGCGGATTCATCGCCCGAGAGTAATTGAAGCCCGTTGAACAGTTCAAGAAATGCGTTTTTACGGCTGATTGTTACATCGCCGGAATACTCTTCCAGCTTGATAATCCGGTAAGATTTTTTACTTGAAATGACCGTGAATACAATTGCAAGAATGATTTGAAAAAGTATAAAAGCAGCCACGACGGCTAATACGATTTTAAACCATTTCTTTTTGAACAGATTTTTCATTGTTCTTCCTCCAGGTACAATTCTTTGGCAATCTTAACAATCTCTTTATCAAGCTTTCCGGCCTCGGCTTCCTCTTCGATGATTTCAAAAGCCACTTTGTTGCTCTTCGGCTTTTTATAAGGCCTGTCGTCGGCAATCAGGGAATCATAGATATCCATAACGGTCAGAATTCTGGTCATAACATCAATCTGTTCGTTTTCCAGTCCGTTCGGATAACCGCTTCCGTTTAACAGTTCATGATGATTGGATGCCATTTCGCATACCTTGTCAAAACTCTGTCCGAAATGAACGTGTGAAAGAATTTTATTCGTATATCCGACATGACTTTGCATGATTTTGCGTTCTTTATCGGTCAGGGTCCCGGACCGGATGGATAAATCATCCAGCTCCTCTTCGGTAAGATACGGAATGGAATCGCCGTTGCCCTTTTTGTATTCGCCGTTACCGATTGATTTAATAAGCTTCAGATCCTCGTCGGATAAAGGCTTTCCGCTGTTATAAAGTTCCAGTCTGCCTAAGAAACCATTAATTTCGTCAAGACTGTTATTTCCGGTTTCACGATCAATCCGGCCGCTTAAGATATCGTTTTCGATATGCAGTTTTACAATTTCAAGTCTTTGTTTTAACTGTTCTTCATGCACGCCGAGTTTGGTCGGTTTGTCCATGACCTCCAGCGGAACATCCATTTTACCGATATCATGAAGCATGGCAGCAAGATACATCTGATCCTTATCGTTTGCGGAAAAATGCATCTCTGTTCTGCCCTGCCTGTGAAGCTCGTTGATATAATCAAGCATTTCAACACTTCTTTTTGCGACATTCTTTGTGTGGTTCGCGTTATACGGCGTTCTGCCTTCAATCGCTTCCGCCATGGAATCCGCCATCGAGAACAATGTCTGCTTCATTTCTTCCGCAAGCTGTTTCTGGGATTCCACGTAACGCACAATAATGGCGGCCAGATACAGTAATGCAAGCCCAAGCGGCACATACAGAATCGGCAGAGTGATCAGATTCAGTTTAAATAACGTAAAGGAAAGTAATGCGTACAAGCCGAGATAAACGGTAAATATAACGCTGCTGATTCCTATTCCGTTTCGATAAACAAGTACGGAAAACGCAATCATAAAGGTTGCAAGAAGCAATAAAAATGCCAGTCCGGAAAACGGTTTTAAAATATATCCGCTTCGGATCGCCTCAATGGTATTTGCCTGAATTTCCACGCCGTACATCGGGTTTTTGTGATTAACGGAAGCCGTATATGAATCCATAAGCCCGTCTTCATATGCTCCGACAAGTACGATGGAATCCTTAAAATGCGAAGCCGGTACATTTCCGTTTAACACATCTGCTAACGAAACTACTTCAAAATCACCGGGATTTCCGGTGTAAGAAAGTTCAATCACTGTTTTTAAATCGGGCAAATCATAAGATGCAGCCTTTAAAACGCTGACCGCAAAAGAATCATAAGTTTTTCCGTCGGATTCTACGGAAGTATAGGCTCTTCTTAAATATCCGTCCTCGTCCAGAATGGCATTTGTAAAACCGTGATTACATGCATTCTGCAGGTCATCAAATGCGGTTTCTTCTTCCGAAACAAAGTATTCATAGGAATGTGAATCCATATTGCTTCTGGTGGAAATATCAAGTTTGGAAGCAAGAACTATGTTTCTGCCCTTTACCGCTTCCGTCAGTGCCAAATCGGAATCCGGGTCGGATTCACCGGAGAAAACAATATCCAGGCCGATTACCTGCGGGCCGTTTTCCGATTCGTAAAGTTTTTCAATTAAATTAGCATATATCGTTCTGTCCCAGGTCGGATAAGGGCCGAGTTCCTCCAGCGTTTTATTGTCGATTGCGATGATTTTAATATCTCCCGGAACCGCATGTCCGTGCTGATAGATCAAATCTTCGTAATAATTTTCAATCGATCCGAATGCATTGATAAAATACAACGCCCCAATGAGAAGAATCAGGAATGCACTTGTCAGAATTCGGGTGGTTTTCGTCATTTTTAGACAAAACTCCTTTTAACCGTGGTTTTCAAAATACTCTTTTGCAAGCATCAGAACATCATAATCGTTTATGATATCGCCGATTTTAAAATTCATATCGCCGCTTTGCCGTATTCCGGTCAGGTCTCCGGGACCGCGAAGCCGCAGATCTTCTTTGGCGATAAAGAATCCGTCCGTGCTGTTTTTCAGTACTTTCAGACGTTCGTTCTGCTCACCTTTTCCGGTGCCGTCGATAAATACGCAGAACGACTGCGCATCCCCTCTTCCGACGCGGCCTCTTAACTGATGCAGCGTGGCAAGACCGAAGCGCTCTGCGTTTTCAATGATAATTAACGTGGAGTTCGGAACGTCGATTCCGACTTCAATTACCGTGGTGGAAATCAGGCAGTCGAATTCCTTCCGGGCAAAGGCTGTCATGATTCTCTCTTTATCGGCAGCTTTCATGCGACCGTGCAAAACGGCATATTTTAAACCGCCGTGAAAATACGCTTCGAGTTTCTTTGGATAGTCGGTTACGTTTTCCAGACTGACGTCTTCGTTTTCTTCCACCATCGGGCAGATGATATAGGCCTGATGCCCTTTTGCAATCTCTTCGCCTAGGAATTTATAGGCTGTGGCGCGCATATTCGGGCCGATGATGCAGCTTTTGATCGGAATCCGCTTTTCAGGCAGTTCGTCCATGACGGAAACCTTTAAATCGGCATACAGCGTTAATGACAGCGTTCTCGGAATCGGCGTGGCGGAAAGAACCAGAACGTGCGGAATCCGGCCTTTTTCGGACAGGGCATCCCGCTGTTTGACACCGAAACGGTGCTGCTCATCGGTAATGACAAGTGCGAGGTTTTGAAAAACAACCTTTTCCTGAAAAATCGCATGTGTTCCGATTACGGCATTATAGGTTCCGTCTTCGATTCCTTTTAATATTTCGCGTTTTTTCGCACCGGTCACGGATCCGGTTAAAAGAACCGGCTTTAAATTCAGGTGATATGTCTCATTGTCTTTTATAAGCTTTTCATAATGCTGGGTTGCGAGAACTTCCGTCGGAGCCATCATTGCGGACTGGTAACCTGCGTTGCAGACTGCAACCATGGAAAGAAATGCAACCATGGTTTTGCCGCTTCCGACATCACCCTGGATCAGGCGGCGCATGGCAAAGCCTGAGGAAATATCTTCCTTGATTTCTTCAAAGGTATTTTTCTGCGCATTTGTCAGCTCAAACGGAAGAGATTTCGCATAACGGTCGCATAATTCGTAATCCCGAATGATAAAATCGGAGGAAAGGGAGGTGTTCTCTTCCCTGGACTCTTCTATTTTGGTTAAAAAACGCAGAAATTCATCAAATGCAAGGCGCCTTCTTGCTTTTTGCAGAAGGTCGGTATCGACCGGAAGATGAAGGTAACGATAAGCATCGGAAAGCGATAAGAAATCATTGGACCTTATAAAATCGGGGTCCAGGGTATCACTTACCGGAAAGATTTCGTCAATCACTGCCTGCACATACTTCTGGATGGCTTTTGAGGTAATTCCCTTTGTCAGGGCGTAAACCGGCTGTAAGGATTTTAATTTGGCACCGTAATCTTCCGGTTTATAATATTCCGGCATCTGAAGCTCGAATTTGCCGTTATTTGTCCGTACCGTTCCGTAAAAAACAAAGTTTTTTCCGGGGTAAAAGATACTGCGCAGGTAACTTTGTCTGAAAAATACCATTCGAAGCGTTCCGGTATCGTCATGGACCGAGAAGGTGGAAACAACCATTTTACCACCTTTTTTTTCATAGAAATTGGGATCCACAACACCTTTTACGGCAACGATATCACCCTCTTTGAGTGTATTAATTTTTGTGATTTCGGGATATTTCAGATAGGATCTCGGAGCATACCAAAGAAGGTCCTCCACGGATTCTATGGAGAGTTTTTTTAATACGGCGGCGGTTTTGTCGCCGATGCCCTTGATCTGTTTTGTACTGACTTCACTTAAATGCATGGATTCGGATTCGAATTACAGAAAAGGGATGATCGGAATCATCCCTTTTTGTTATTTCATACAATATTGATTTGCCGGATTATTCAACGGAAACAATGTAGTAATATACGGGCTGTCCGCCGTACTGTACTTCGATATCCGTTGTGGGGAACGCTTCTTCCAGACTTGCACGTAAAAGACCGGCTTCTTTCTCGGATACGTCCTCACCGTAATAAACGCTGATTAATTCGGTATCTTCATCGGCAAGTTCCTTAATCATGTCAAGTGTTACCACATCACGGTCGGTACCTACGGAAAGAATTCCGTGATCGCCGATGCCCATGAAGTCATCCTGATGGATTTCGTGGTTATCGATTACGGTATCACGTACCGCATAGGTTACCTGTCCGGTCTTAACTGCACAGATGCCGTCGTTCATGCCGGATTCGTTGTCGGCTGCTTCCGCATCCTCCATAAAGCTGATGACTGCGGTAATTCCCTGAGGAATCGTCTTGGTCGGAATTACGATAATCTGTTTGTCTTTTGTTAAATCACGTGCCTGGTTGGCTGCCATGATAATGTTTTTGTTGTTCGGAAGAATGAAAATCGTATCCGCATTGACGTTTTCGATCGCATTTAACATATCTTCCGTGGAAGGATTCATGGTCTGTCCGCCGGAAATGATGAAATCAACACCTAAGGAAGTGAAAATTTCATTGATTCCCTGACCTACGGAAACGGCGATAAAACCGTATTTCTTCTTCGGGCCCTTGGGTTTTGCGATTTCTGCAGGTGCAGATGCGCTCTGTGCTTCTTCTTTTAATTTCAGATTCGTAATACGGATCTTGTTCAAATCACCGTATTTTAAGCCCTTCTGTAAAGGAAGGCCGGGATCGTTCGTATTTAAGGATACCGTAACCACTTCGTTTTCGGTATTTACATTGACACAGTCACCGATGGATTCGAGATAATCCTTGAAATCCATTTCATTCTTGATGTTGAAGTTGCGGTCCAAAACAAGATTGAACTCTTCACTGTAAGCATATTTCAGTTCTTCTTTTACCGCCTCTTTTTCCTTCTTCTTGCCGGATCCGGTTCCGAAGGTTAAATCGATTTCCTTGCCGTTAAACGCATCGTATGCACCGCGTAAAATTTCCACGAGACCCTGTCCGCCGGAATCCACAACGCCGGCTTCCTTTAATACGGGAAGCAGATCGGGAGTCGTTGCAAGTACGCGCTCTGCTTCGTCAAGAATCGATTTTAAATAAACGTCTAAATCATCACAGCCGGCTGCATGAAGCTCTTCCGCTTTCCTGCCGATACCGGATGCAACGGTAAGGATGGTTCCCTCTTTCGGGGACATAACCGCTTTATATGCGGTTTTTACGGCTTTCTGCGCCGCCTCATCCAGAATTTCAATCGTAAGTTCATCGTAATTGGATGCGATTTTCGTGAAACCTCTGATTAACTGGCTTAAAATTACACCGGAGTTACCTCTTGCACCCCTTAAGGAACCGCCGGAAACCGCCTTGCAGACACTTGCCATATTGGTTTCGGTTAATGCATTTAATTCTTTCGCAGCGGAAAGAATCGTGAGGGTCATGTTCGTTCCGGTGTCGCCGTCCGGTACGGGGAATACGTTTAATTCGTTTACGTATTCTTTCTTGTTTTCAAGGTACTTCGCACCTGCAAGGAACATTTTTGCCAATAATTCGGCAGAAATAACGTTTGCTGACATCAGTATTAATCCTCCACAACTTTGACGCCTTCGATGAAGACATTTACTCTTTCCACATCGAGACCGGCAAATTGTTCTACTTTGTATTTCACTTCACTCATCAGATTGTTGGCAACAGGAATGATGCTGCAGCCGAATGCTACAATGATGTGCAAATTGATGGTGATTTTGTTGTTTTCGCAGGAAACCAGAATTCCTTTGCTCATGCTGTCTTTCTTTAAAAGACCGACGAATCCGTCTCTCATATTAACGGCTGCCATTCCGACTACGCCGTAGCATTCCAAAGCAATATTTCCCGCAAAATTGGCAATTACGTTATTGTCGATTACAATACTGCCCATATGTGTATCCACAGAATTCTTCATATCGAAAATGCCTCCTTTGTACACAAAATTCTAATCTATTATATCCTAAAACCGTTAAAAATAAAAGGTTATTTTCTTTCTTAATTTTATGCTTGCAAAAGTATGGCGAATCTGTTAGAATAATCACGTTCGAGCCTTTTGGGCTCAGTTTTATGTGCCTAGGGCTAAGGAGGTGTTAGAAATGGCTAAATGTGATATCTGCGAAAAAGGCGTACATTTCGGAAACAATGTAAGTCACTCTCATAGACGTTCCAATCATATCTGGAA
>DLBG01000020.1 GCA_002494135.1 Lachnospiraceae bacterium UBA7027 | reverse complement strand
AAGACCAACATCGAGAAGGCAATCGTCAACCGTCATTTGGAAGAGAAAATTCTCGAGGTCCGTGTTCCCATGCAGGATGTTGTGGAAGTAAAGAACAACACCAAGAAGACGGTTTCGAAGAAACTCTTACCGGGTTATGTTTTGATTCATATGGACGCAGACGACAACGATGCATGGTATGTGGTTCGTAATACCAGAGGCGTTACCGGCTTCGTGGGACCCGGAAGCAAGCCCGTTCCCCTTACCGAAGAGGAAATGCGCATGTTCAATATGGATGAGAGTGAAAGAAAGATTCACCTCGATGTCAAAGAAGGAGATACGGTTTCCGTTGTTTCCGGTGTTTGGCAGGATACCGTGGGCGTCGTAAAGCGTGTAGACGAAGGCAAGCAGGTTGTTGTTATCAACGTGGATCTGTTCGGCCGCGAGACTCCGGTAGAAATCGGCTTTGCCGATGTAAAGAAGGTATAAAAGGGCATATCCTTTTATATAGAGCAAGAAGTTGCCTGACGTAATATTTTACGGTAAGGCAGTGGGAGCTTCGCCGAAGGGCGCAGCGCCAAACCACAATTATTAGGAGGTAGCCAAAATGGCAAAGAAAGTTACAGGTTATATCAAACTTCAGATTCCTGCCGGCAAAGCAACACCGGCACCCCCTGTTGGTCCTGCACTGGGTCAGCATGGTGTAAACATCGTTGAATTCACCAAGCAGTTCAACGCAAAGACAGCAGATCAGGGTGACTTGATCATCCCCGTTGTCATCACAGTATATGCAGACAGATCTTTCAGCTTTGTTACCAAGACTCCGCCTGCTGCAGTTCTTCTTAAGAAAGCATGCAACTTGAAATCAGCATCCGGTAAGCCCAACAAGGAAAAGGTTGCAAAGATTTCCAAGGCTAAGGTTCGTGAGATTGCAGAGCTTAAAATGCCGGATTTAAATGCAGCCAGCATTGAAGCAGCAATGAGCATGATCGAAGGTACCGCCCGCAGCATGGGTATCGTAGTAGAAGACTAAGCACAGAAGTGGGAGCCCGAGAGGCATTCGACCACAAGGAGGTAATGAAAATGAAACATGGTAAGAAATATAACGAAGCTGCGAAGCAGGTAGACAGAAGCGTGCTTTACGATCCTGCCGATGCGATCGCACTGGTAAAGAAGACCGCTACCGCAAAGTTCGATGAGACAGTTGAGATTCACATCAGAACCGGTTGCGACGGACGTCATGCAGAAGAGCAGATCCGTGGTGCGGTTGTACTTCCCAACGGAACCGGTAAAACCGTTCGTGTACTTGTTTTTGCAAAAGGCGACAAGGTTGCCGAAGCAGAGGCAGCAGGCGCTGATTTTGTTGGCGGCGACGAACTGATTCCGAAGATTCAGAACGAAGGTTGGCTTGATTTCGACGTAGTTGTTGCAACTCCCGACATGATGGGTGTTGTAGGTCGTCTCGGTAAGGTGCTCGGTCCTAAAGGACTCATGCCCAACCCCAAGGCAGGTACCGTAACAATGGACGTTACCAAGGCCATCAACGATATTAAAGCCGGTAAGATTGAATACAGACTGGATAAGGCAAACATCATTCACTGCCCCATCGGTAAGGCTTCCTTCACCGAGGAACAGCTGCTTCAGAACTTTGATGCTCTGATGGCTGCCATTATCAAGGCAAAACCCAGCACCTTAAAGGGTCAGTACTTAAGAAGCGTAACCCTTACAAGCACCATGGGACCCGGCGTAAAAGTTAACAGCGCAAAATTTTAATTGAATGAAACTAAGACCGCCGGGGTATTGTTACCCCGGCGATTTTTACTTAAAGACCCGGAATCATAAACAGAACTAAAGACAGGTTGGAATGAACAAAAAAACAGGAAAAGCAGCAAAAATAATGGGAAGAATCTTTTCTCTCGCGGGAGTCACGCTGGCGTGTCTCCTTCTTATTCTGCTGGGCGTGGTCTGGGTGATGGAGAAAGGTCCGTCCCCTACGGCGACGAGAATGTTTACGCGCTCCGTGCGCGAGACTTCGGCGATTCGCTGGGTGAGCAATATTTTCCTGACCGAAGAAGAAATCGAAGAATACAAGTCTGTCAGCACGGAAGATCTGCAGACCGAGCAGATTAACACTTCCCTGATTCATCCGGCGGATGTACAAAACGTTTCCGAAGAGGACAGTGTCGAACTGATCGATATCGCGGAAGGTACATGTAAGGGCAAACTTTTGATTGTAAAGAATCCGAAGCAGGTTATTCTCGGAACCAACAACGGTTTCGGAAGCCAGCCCGGACTTCAGCTTACCGACATGGTAAAGAAATATAACGGAATTGCGGGAGTCAATGCCGGCGGGTTTAACGACGAAAACGGACGCGGCGACGGCGGAACCCCTCAGGGACTCGTAATCTCCGAAGGTAAAATTCTCTACGGAAGTCCTCAGGGGACTTACCACATGGTAGGGATTGACAATGACGGAATTCTGCATGTGGGAGCCATGAAGGCCCAGGATGCTCTGGATAAAGGAATGCTCTGGGCGGTCAGTTTCGTTACGCATGACGGTCTGGCATCTTCCCTTATCATCAACGGAGAAGTGCAGAAGAAAAACATGGGCGGCGGCGTGAATCCGAGAACCGCTCTCGGACAGAGGGAAGACGGAGCGCTGCTATTACTTGTTCTCGACGGACGCAGTATTAATACGCTTGGTGCCACCATGCAGGATGTGGCGGATATCATGCTCGAATACGGAGCGGTAAATGCCGGAAACCTTGACGGCGGATCGTCCTCCGTAATGGTATATGACGGGGAAATCATTAATCATTGTGCATCGGTAACCGGTCCGAGAAGAATCCCGACGGGATTCATCGTTCTTGATAAAGAATGGACGGGTTCGGGAAACTGAGAATCCGAACCGGATTTTAAAAAGAGAATAGAATCACAAAAAACAATAGAAACACGAAAAAAAACAAGATGGAAGAAACAAAAACGGCGGCTGAAACCGGAACCTTACAGGTGAGTGAAAAGCCGGAAAAACAGAATAAGAAGCGCCTCCCCTGGGGAGCGTTCCTCGGAATCTGGGCAGGGGCAATGCTCCTTCTCGGGCTGGGTCTGTGCGTCTTTTTATACCGTTACCTTGCCATTTACGAAGTGACCAGGCCGGAGGCCACGGTCGAGGAACTGTTAAAAAACAACGATGCGGATGTATTAATCGGTCTTGCGAAGACGGATCTTCGTCTGGATGTCACAGAATATGAGAATGAAATCGAACTTTACGAAGATTATCTGAAAACCGTGGATCTTTCAAAGGAAATGTCCTACCGAAGCGACAACAAACGCTCCACCGAAGAGAATCCTTCGTTTGTGGTTCAGTGCGGCGCGGGAATTGTCTTTGACGTTACCCTGAAAGTAAAGGGAGAATCCCCGGGATTCGGACGAAATTACTGGGAAGTGGAATCCATCCATGTTTCGTCCGTAACGGATGCTCTGCCCTCCGCGGATGTTGTGGTGGATATTTTACCCGGAGAAAAGGCATATTTAAACGGAAAAGAAATCACGGAAGCGTATCTTGCGGACGAAGAGGTGAAAATTCCCGACTTAAGCGATATTGAGAGTCGCGGCGCAGAGATTCCGGTTTTTGAAGAATACCGGATCGGACCGCTTTACAGGGATTTAAAAGTTACCGATGCGGAAGGAAAAGTTCTTTCCTATACCGAAAAAGACGGCAAATATTATTATCAGGCATCCACCGGCAAATACCGCGTTGTGATTCATGCACCGGAGGATTTAAAGGTTTGCGTAAACGGAGCCGAACTGACCCGGGATGATGCTGCGGGAGGGGCGAAAAATCTGGTTGAAGGACTGGATGAATTCGCAGCCGGCAAAACCTACCCGGTTCTTACCTATGAGTTGAACGGTCTTTACTTACCTCCCGAGGTGACGGTTGCCGACGGGGAGAAGGGCAGCATTCTTGCCACCACCGGAGATTCGTTCTATGTCTTTGCCGATGACGGAAACGATGAGGAACTGTCCATGGTGGCAAAAGGATATTTTGAAGCCTATATGCATTATTCCGCGTATGCCTTTCAGTCCGGAAATTACTACGCTCTGCTCGGAAAAATCCTGCCGGGCACGGAACTTTACCGCTATGTGGCCAATTCCAGGGATGCGATGATCTGGGCATCCGCCACGAAGACGGAGTATAAGGATTTGCGCTACGAGAATATTCACCGCATCAGCGATGACTGCTTCGTCTGCACGATTTCCTACGACGCCGAGATGCAGGCATCAAGCTGGTACAAACGGTACAACTACGAGCTTAAGAACGCTTACCGCGTGGTGTTTGTAAAACGGGGCGATATCTGGCTTGCCGCTAAAATGGATGTTCTCGGAGAGTAGAAATCGGTCATCCCGAAGAAAACAGCGGAAAAAGAAAGAAATTCATTGACACCGACCGTATGGGTGTGTTAATCTAATCAAGGTCGCCAAAAACGACCGTGCCGAAGACAGTAGGTGCCGCGGATAAGCGGCGTAAGCGATGCGCCTACCGAGGATGAGTGAGATGGAATGTGATAAATTGACCTCTTGTCCTTGCGGCAGGAGGTTTTCTATTTTAGGTACCAAACGGTACAGAGAGCATGAAAACTCCTTTTCGGCAGAGAAAATCTAAAAGGAGGAAAAAAGAATGGCTAAAGTTGAACAGAAAAAGCCCATCGTGGAAGAGATTTCCAATGGTATCAAAGATGCGAAGTCTGTAGTGCTTGTTGACTACCGCGGACTTACCGTAGAGCAGGATACCAACCTTCGTAAAGCACTTCGCGAAGCGAACGTAACCTACAAGGTATATAAGAACACCATGATGAACTTTGCATTCAAGGGAACCGACTTCGAAGGATTAACTTCTTATCTGGAAGGCCCCAGTGCAATGGCTTACTCAACAGAAGATGCAACAGCACCCGCAAGAATCATTTGCAATTTTGCAAAGAAGGCTGAAAAGCTTGAAGTTAAGGGTGGCGTTGTGGAAGGTACCGTTTACGATGCAGACGGAATCAAGGCTATTTCCGCAATTCCTTCCAGAGAAGAACTTCTCGGAAGATTGTTCGGAAGTATGCAGTCACCTATTGCCAATATGGCTCGCGTCCTGAATCAGATTGCAGAGCAAAAAGGCGCAGAAGCATAACAATTACTTAAACTAAAACGGAGGAAAATTAAAATGGCTAAATTAACTACCCAGGAATTTATCGACGCTATCAAAGAGCTTAGCGTACTTGAATTAAACGACTTAGTAAAGGCATGTGAGGAAGAGTTCGGCGTATCCGCAGCAGCAGGCGTTGTTGTTGCAGCAGCAGCTACCGATGCAGGTGCAGCAGCAGAAGAGAAGACCGAGTTCAATGTAGAACTTACCGAAGCAGGTCCTAACAAGGTTAAGGTTATCAAAGTTGTTCGTGATGCTACCGGTCTTGGACTTAAGGAAGCTAAGGATCTTGTTGACGGCGCTCCCAAGAACGTTAAGGAAGGCGTTTCCAAGGAAGAAGCTGAAGAGCTTAAGACCAAACTTGAGGCTGAAGGCGCTAAGGTTACCTTAAAGTAATTCAGAGTTCCGGATTATAAATTTTAAAAGAATAAAAAAAGCAATCGAATTTGTTGTTGACAATCGATTGCTTTTTTTGATATAATGGACAATGCGCTATTGTGGGTAAGGGTCCCCTTGCGCCCCGATTGCGCGATAAAATAAGGAAAGAAGGTCGCGAGTGCCAATGGAAAAGAACAGAATACGTCCTATTGTGAACGGCAACAGTATGCGTATGTCTTATCAGCGCCAGAAAGAAGTGCTTCAGATGCCCAACCTGATTGAGGTACAGAAGAACTCCTACAACTGGTTTTTGAAAGACGGCTTACGTGAAGCATTTGATGACATTTCTCCGATTACGAATTTCGGCGGCGATATTCGTATGGAGTTTGTTGATTTCAAACTTTACGAAGATGAGGCAGAGTATACCATCGAAGAATGTAAGGAACGCGATATTACTTACGAAGCACCCCTGCGTGTCAAGGTGCGTCTTTTCGATGAGAAGGAAAAGAACGACTTCAATGAGCATGAAATCTTCATGGGTAAGTTCCCCCTGATGACCGAGAACGGAACCTTTGTCATCAACGGTGCAGAGCGTGTCATTGTCAGCCAGCTTGTTCGTTCCCCGGGTATCTACTATACAATTTCCCGAGATAAAATCGGTAAAAAATTATATTCTTCACAGGTTATCCCTAACCGTGGAGCATGGTTGGAGTACGAAACCGATTCCAACGATGTTACCTATGTACACGTTGACCGTACCAAGAAGGTACCGGTTACCGTGTTTATCCGCAGTTTAGGACTCGGAACCGACGAAGAAATTATCGAGACCTTCGGCGATGAGCCCAAGATTATCGCATCCTTCGGTAAGGATCCCGCCAAGACTTATGTGGACGGTCTTCGTGAACTTTACACCAAGATTCATCCCGGTGAGCCTTTCAGCGTGGAAAGTGCCGAGAATATTCTTCACAGCATGTTCTTTGATGCAAGAAGATATGA
>DLBG01000008.1 GCA_002494135.1 Lachnospiraceae bacterium UBA7027 | reverse complement strand
CGGTAAAACTTCCCTTCTGGATGCAATTCGTAAGACGCACGTTATCCAGGGCGAAGCCGGCGGTATTACCCAGCACATCGGTGCTTACATGGTAAAAGTTACCGATCCCGAGACCGGAGAGGACCGTAAAATCACCTTCCTTGATACTCCCGGTCACGAAGCATTTACCGCAATGCGTATGCGTGGTGCAAACTCCACCGATATTGCAATCCTTGTGGTTGCCGCAGACGACGGCGTTATGCCCCAGACCAAGGAAGCAATCAACCATGCCAAGGCAGCGGGTGTTCCCATTATCGTTGCGGTCAACAAGGTTGATAAAATCGGATTTGATTTTAACGACAAATCCAAGACCATGGATTCCTATCCCGGAATCGCAAAACTGATTCGCGAGCTCGCAGACGAGCATTCCCTCGTTTGGGAAGAGTGGGGCGGCGAGACGATTTTCGCTCCGATTTCCGCAAAGCAGGGACAGGGAATCAAGGAACTTCTCGAAATGGTTCTGCTTTCCGCAGACATGCTCGAGTTAAAGGCGAACGCAAACCGTAAGGCAAGAGGTCTTGTGATTGAGGCACAGCTGGATAAGGGACGCGGACCCGTGGCTACCGTTCTGGTTCAGAAAGGTACGCTGCATGTCGGAGATTTTATCTCCGCAGGAGAAGCACACGGTAAGGTTCGTGCCATGATTGATGACAAGGGTAGAAGACTGAAAGAAGCGACTCCTTCCACGCCTGTTGAGATTTTGGGTCTGAACGACGTACCCGGCGCAGGTGAGATTTTCATCGCACATGAAACCGACAAGGAAGCAAAGAACTTCGCCGATACCTTCATTGCACAGAATAAGGTCAAGAAGATCAGCGAAACCAAGAGCAAGATGAGTCTGGATGATCTTTACAGCCAGATTCAGGCCGGTAACTTAAAGGAACTCAACCTGATTATCAAAGCCGATGTTCAGGGTTCCGTGGAAGCCGTAAAAGAGTCTTTAGAGAAACTTTCCAACGAAGAAGTTGTTGTAAAAGTTATCCACGGCGGTGTCGGTGCAATCAACGAATCCGACGTTGTGCTTGCATCCGCTGCAAAAGCAATTATCATTGGTTTCAACGTGCGTCTTGACAACATGGCAAAGGATACGGTGGAACGCGAAGGCGTGGACGTAAGACTTTACGATGTCATTTACAAGGCAATCGAGGATGTGGAAGCTGCCATGAAGGGTATGCTTGAGCCGATTTACGAGGAACGTGTGATTGGTCATGCGGAAGTTCGCCAGATTTTCAAGGCATCCGCAATCGGAAACATCGCCGGAAGCTTTGTGCTTGACGGTATGTTCGAACGCGGCTGCTTAATCCGCATCACCAGAGGCGACGAGCAGATTTACGAAGGCAAACTTGCATCCTTAAAGCGTTTCAAGGATGACGTAAAAGAAGTGAAAGCAGGCTACGAGTGCGGTCTCGTATTTGAGAACTTCGGCGGCATGCAGGAACTGGATATCGTCGAAGCATACAAGATGGTAGAGGTACCGAGAAGCTGATAAACGGTTTTGTACCCGGGAACCGATTTACAGAATTCATACGGAGAAATACTATGCGTAAGAACAGCATCAAAAATACAAGAATCAACAAGGAAGTTATGCGTGCCATCGCAGACATCATCCGGACGGAAATCAAGGATCCGAGGCTGGATCCTCTGACATCCGTTATGAGCGTCGAAGTGGCGCCGGATTTAAAAACCTGCAAGGTGGAAGTGTCCGTACTTGGAGACGAACAGCACAAGGAAGATACGCTGAAGGCTCTTCGTTCCGCTTCGGGCTATATTCGCATGCTTCTTGCAAAGAAGGTGGATCTTCGCAATACGCCGGAACTTTTCTTCCGTCTCGACAATTCCACGGAATACGGAATCGACATGATGAAGAAAATCGATGAAGTAATGGAAGAGCAGAGAGCCCGTGCGGCACTGCGGGGCGATATCGAAGATACGGAAGAAACCGAAGATAGCGAAGGTACGGAAGAAATCTAAGAAACGGAAGAAATCTAAGATACCGAAGAATAGCATGCTTTCGGATCCGGGAAGTGAAAAGAAGGAGAACCATGAATTATCCTGCTTTTGATCTGATTGAGGAATTAAAAAACGACAAAAATATTGTCATAACCGGCCATATCAAGCCGGACGGGGACTGCATCGGTTCCACGGTTGCGCTTTCTTTATATTTAAAAAAGCATCTGCCGGAAGCGGAAGTTTTTCTGATGCTTGAAAAACCGGCTCCCTGTTTTGGCTGTTTAAGCGGCATCGAACTGATTCAGAACGATATTTCGCTTAAACCGGAGCTTACCGATACCTGCATCGTGGTGGATACCAATTCCGGCCGCATCGGAAATGCACAGAAGTATTTCGACGTGGCAAAGAAGACAATCAATATCGACCACCATATCAGCAATGAACAGGGCACCGGAGATTTGTGTTTTGTGGATCCGTCGGCATCCTCCGCAAGCGAACTGATTTACCGCATGATGAACCGGGAGTATCTCGATGAAGAAATCGCAAAATTCCTTTATCTCGGAATCGCACACGATACCGGTGTTTTCCGCTTCAACAATACGTCGAAAGACACGATGAATATTGCGGCGGAGCTGATTACGTACGGTTTCGATTTTTCGGATCTGCTTGAGAAAACCTACTACGAAAAGACTTTCGAACAGATGAAAACGATTTCCGAAATCGTGGCAAACTGCGAACGTTTCTTTGACGGTAAGGTGGTTTACGGATATGTCACTTATGAAGATTTCGTTAAGAAGGCATTAAATCCCAATGATTTTGACGGAGCAATCAATGAACTGAGAATCATACAGGGCTGCGAATGTGCCATTTTCATGTATCCGATGAACGAGGTTACGATTAAGGTTTCCCTGCGAAGCGTCGGAAGCGTGGATGTATCGAAAATAAGCGAGACGTTCGGAGGCGGCGGTCACAAAAGAGCCGCAGGCTTTTTCCAAAAAGCGGAGCGTACGGCGCTTTTGAAAGACATTCTCGAAAAGATTCAGGAACAAACCGGTTGGAAGGAATAAAACAGATATACAATCGATATGGATGGAATCATCGTTGTAAACAAGGAGCAGGATTACACTTCGTTTGACGTTGTGGCGAAGCTCCGCGGGATTTTAAAACAGAAAAAAATGGGACATACCGGAACACTGGACCCGATGGCTACGGGGGTGCTTCCGGTATGTTTGGGTGCAGGGACAAAACTCTGCGACATGATGACGGATTCAAAGAAGATCTACCGCGTCGAGATGCTGCTCGGATCGGATTACGACACCGAAGACGTTACGGGAGAACTTTTAGCGCAGGCGGATGTTCCCTGCAATCCCGAAACGGAAGAACTTATCCGGCAGACCGTGCGGGAGTTTACCGGCGAATTAATGCAGCTTCCCCCGATGTATTCGGCCGTTAAAGTCAACGGAAAGAAGTTATGCGACTATGCAAGAGCCGGGAAAGAAGTGGAAAGGAAGCCGAGAAAGGTTACAATCTATGACATCGAAATCGAAGGGATGCATCTTCCGGTTGTAACGATGAAAGTTACCTGTTCCAAGGGTACCTATATCAGGACACTCTGCCGTGAAATCGGCGAAAAACTCGGATTCCACGGTTGCATGCAGAGTCTGGTTCGTATTTATACGGGCGGTTTTGACATCAAAGAAGCCAGAACCATAGACGAGATTATCCGCTATCGCGACGAAGGAAGACTTGAAGAACTGCTTTACGGTGTCGATTCGTTTTTCAAGGATTATCCGGCGGCGATAATTGCAAAAGACAGCGAACTGTATGCGGATAACGGCAATCCGATGATGGAAAACGAATTTGCCCAATTGCCCGATTTTACCGAAAAGAAGGCAAAGCACGAGGATATTTACATCCGTCTTTACCGAAGCGACAGATGGTTCTACGGAGTCTATCGATACGACTACAAACGTAATTTATTTGTACCGGAAAAGATGTTTTTCTGTCAGGGCAGAGAAGAATAAAATAATACAGAATGAAAACACTTATTGACGATTACAATCTTATAACAGGCGATTCGGCGGTTGCCATCGGAAAATTCGACGGGCTGCATTTGGGGCACGAGGTCATTTTAAAGAAGCTGTCGGAGCTTAAGAAAAAAGGTCTTACGACGATTCTTTTGTCCTTTCATCCCAGTCCCGACGTCTTTTTCGGGCGCGTGGAAGATACGGAGCTTTTAAGTGCTTCCGAGACGGAAGAACACCTTGCAAAGTTTGACATCGATTATCATCTCATCCTTTCGTTCGGCAGCGACCTTGCGAAAACCGGTCCGGAGGAATTCCTTTCGGACATCCTGATCCGGGAACTTCGTGTAAAGGAAATCGTGGCGGGAGAGGATGTCTCCTTCGGTTACAAAGGACGCGGAAATGCAGAATTTTTAAAAGATGCCGAATCAAAAGGCATGGTGAAGTGCCATATTTTAAAGAAACTTACCATTGACGGCAGGGAAGTTTCCTCCACGGCCATCAGGAAATTCGTAACGGAAGGACAGATGGAGGATGCCGCGGCGTTTCTGGGCAGCCGGTATACCTTCTGCGGAATTATCGAAGAAGGAAAACACCTGGGCCGTACGTACGGAATCCCGACCGTGAATTTTTATCCCGAAAAAAAGAAACTCCTGCCTCCGAAGGGCGTATATTTTACCGTGGCTGAGGTGGCGGGAAAGAAGTATTATGCAATGACCAACATCGGCATCCGTCCGAGCGTGGAAGAAAAAAAGGGATTGAATTTAGAGTCCTTCCTTTTCGGAAATCCCGGAAATCTTTACGGGGAAAGCTGTAAAGTCAGTCTCTGTCATTATCACAGGCCGGAAGTAAAATTCGAAAGCCTTGATGCGCTTGTCGGACAGCTTCGGAAAGACAGGATTTCCTGCGCGGAATATTTCGGCATTAAGCTGCCG
>DLBG01000137.1:18944-31175 GCA_002494135.1 Lachnospiraceae bacterium UBA7027 | reverse complement strand
GCCGATATGTATCAGGATTATATCGACGGAAAACGGGAAATCCGGGAGATTAACATGGAATTCCGTGCCCGGTACGAATCCGGTATAGAAGGTCCTGAAAAGACGGAATGCGGATATAAACCGTAAACACTCAAAGATTACACGGAGGGGGCAGTTATGGCATTTATTGACCTGGCAAAACAAAGATACTCAGAACGTTATTTCTCGGATAAACCGGTAGAAAAAGAAAAACTGGATTTGATCTTAGAAGCCGGAAGGCTGGCTCCGACAGGATGTAATTATCAGCCACAGCGAATTTACGTAATTCAAAGCAAAGAGGCCATGGAAAAAGCAATCTCTACAAAGGCTTCTTTATGTGGATGCCCGGTTGTGATGCTTGTTTGTTTTGATAAAAATGAAGTTTGGAAGAACCCTACAGACAGATGTTATGATGAATATAACTGTGGGGAACAGGATGCAAGCATTGTGGCAGCCAGCATGATGTTTCAGGCAGAGGAACTCGGGGTACACAGCTTATGGATTCGTGGATTTGATTCAAAATACGTATCTGAGGTGTTTTCACTCCCTGACAATGAGGTTCCGGTTATGATGCTCGCCCTCGGATATCCTTCTAAAGACAGCCATCCAGCGCATTTACATGCGGAACGAAAGAAAATAGAAGAAACCGTCCAATGGTTATGACTTAGAAAGCGAGGATGTCATGGCAAAAACATTAGTAACCTATTTTTCGGCAAGCAGTGGCAGGATTACAGAATAATATCAAGAGTTTAATGTAGAAGGAGATCACAAATGGACAAGAAATTAGGAATTGTTGCACTCATAATTTCCATCATAGCGTTGGGGATTTCGGTGTTTGCCATCGCAAAGCGTCCGGCACAGCTTCCGGAATCAAGCGAAGAGGAAACTTACGATATCCAATATGTAATGTATCTTGGTACGAACGACAAGGATACGAATGAGCCTTATGGGACTCCGGAGGAAGCAAAAGCAACGGTAGATAAAGTACTGACAAAATATTTTGAAGGCTTTACCATTCAGGAGGCAAACGGTGGATGGCTGAATGATGATGGCAGCGTTGCTCATGAATACACGTTAGTAATCCTTTTAAGCGATACGACGCCGGAGAAAGTACATTCTGCAGCGGACAAATTAATTCAGGAATTCAATCAAAGCTCAGTTCTTATTCAGGCGAACAGAACGAAAACAGAGTTTTATTCGGGAAATTGAGAGGGGAATCCATGCAGCATTTTTCATACAAACAATTAGAGGACGAATCCTTCTGTGTGACCGGCTATGAAGGAGATGAGGCGGAAGTAATCATTCCTTCCGTAATCGGTGGTCAGCCGGTCACGATGTTATTCGACAACATTTTTAAAGGACATACGGAAATCACTTCCGTTACGATTCCGGACACCGTTAACTTCCTTGGCGGTTTTGTTTTCGACGGATGCACAAATCTTCGTCAGATTACCTTGCCGTCCGCATTAGTTGATATCTGGCAATATGCATTTGTGCGGAGTTCGTTTGAGGAACTTACGATTCCGGACGGCGTGAAATACATTCCTCCGTTTGCATTTAAGGATTGTAAGGAGCTTCGCAGAATCCATCTTGGAAACGGCCTTGAGAAAGTATACGGAATGGCATTTCAGGGTTGCGACAAACTGGAAAGACCGGTATTCGGCGACAGCGTCGATGTGAGTCCGAAGGCGTTTGAGTGATTTACCAATTATAATGTAAATTATATCCCTACTCAGGAAGGAATTCATCATGTCGACAAATAAAGATGAAAACAAGGATGTTGTAACGAAAAAGAAATTTCCTGTTCCGGTGATTTTAGGTTCGATTGCTGCTTTAGTAGTAATCATTCTTGCAATTATTATTACTATTTTGGTTTTAGGCTCTTCTGATCGGAAGTATGCAAAACAGTTAGCGCTCGGGGACAAGTATTTTTCGGAGCCTGACTACGACAATGCAATTTTAGCTTATAAAGAGGCAATTCAAATCAATCCCCGGAAAGGGGATGCATATCTGGGTCTTGCCAATGTATACATAGAACTAAACAACATGCAAGAGGCCGAAAGGGTTCTTACAGAAGGTTATGCTGCCTCCGAAGACGAGCGATTGATGACTTTGCTTCAGAGGCTGAAAGATCAGGAAAAGAAAGATGCGAAGGCAGATGAACCGGAAGATAAATCAGAGAAGACAGACGATTGGGAGAAATGGAATCAGTTCACTGATTTGTACGATAAGATCAATTTAATAGATATTGGATTGGAAAAAACATATATTTATTATTTAAGCGACGAGGAAAGAGCGGATAAGTATGACGATGTGATAAAGGAACTGGAATCATACATCGAGCTGTATAACGAGGAACACCCGGACCACAAGGATATTAACAGTATCAAAGCAGCATTGTGCAAGGGCGGAATTGCGCTGTCCCCAATCGACGAAGGTCATGGCAGGTATCCGACTGTTGAATTGGCATATCATGCTCTTTATGTGTCATATATAAAGGCCGGAGATATGGAAAAAGCCAAAGATGTTTATAAAGAAATGTTAGCCCGCTTTGGTGAGGAAGAAATGTTACAGGAAGGCTATCAGATTGAATATACGGAAGAAGGTTATAATGTCAAAGCTGAATTGGACGATTACGGACGATTAACCATGTATTATAACAATTATCAGGGAATACTGATTAACAGAGCATATGAATATGACGGAAACAGACTGGTAAAAGAAATTCTTCCTTTCGAACAGGTCACCAGAACCTATACATATGATGAGTACGGAAGGGTGTCCAAAGAGACGGAAGAATCTGTGCTGACTTCTTTCGAATCAACAAAAACCTATGATTATTCCGTTCCGGGGGAAGTCAGAATAATCAATAATACCGGTTTTGAAGTTGTATATTTAATCGGCGAATATGGACAGCTTACAGAGAAATAGTAGCCTCTGATTTTATGTGGGAGTCAACCTTCGTGTTCCGATATTCAAAATAATCAAAATCCGCAGGAATCCGGCTGCCGCAGCCTCCGTTGTTGGCATAGATTCCGACGAGCGTTCCGGTATGGCGTTTCCGGTCTTCGGGAACACCTTCGTCGCAGAGATAGATACAGTTTTCCAGCGTTCCGGCAAGGACCCAGTTCAGGCCGTCGAAACCATAATAAAATCGCCTGGTCAGATATTCGGTTTCCACCTTCAGATATACGGCCCCGTCCGGAATCTGATCCACCGTTGCAATCACTTCTTCCCCGTGATTTCGGTTAATCACGAGCATCAGCTTGCGACCCTCCTCAAAGCAGAGCGAAAAACGGGCATAGGTAGCCGTGCTGTAATAGCAGGTAATTCCTGCCTGTTCGCCGTTTCTTAAAGGACTGAATTCCAGCTTTGTCTGTGCCGTATAGCATAATTCTTCTTCCCTTCGAAGCAGGGTGTTCTTTGCCCGGATTTCCGACAGGGTTCCGTCCTGTGTCCAGATCCGGAAATATCCTTTCCTCTCGGTCAGAGAGTAATTTCCGCGTGACGGATTTCGAACGAATTCCCAGTTAAGATTTAATGATTCATCGTCAAAATCATCCCGTGTCCATTCTTTTACGGTCATCGCGGGAAGATTCGGTGCGATATTCTCCGTGCTCGGTCCTTTCCCGTTGTTAATTAAAAACCAACCGTCGTCAAGCCATTGTACCGGCTCGAGAGCCGTTTCTCTTCCGATGGTGGTGTAATGTCCGCTGTTCGGGCGGCCGCAAAGATAGAAGACCCACCAGTCACCGTTAGCATCTTCAATCAGTTTGCCGTGTCCGCAACGCTGAAGCGCAGCCTCCGGGTCAAACTGTCTGAGCAGGGGATTATAGGGGGACGGTTCATACGGACCGAAGAGGTTCTCGGATCTGGCGACATTGATTCCGTGTCCGTAACCGGTCCCGCCTTCCGCAACGATTGCATAGTAATATTTTCCGCGCTTTATCAGATGCGGTCCTTCCGTACACCGTTCACCGGTTCCGGGCCATACGGGAATGGTTTCTCCCACGACTTTGGTACAGTCATCACTTAACGGGACCAGATTAATTCCCGGGCTGATCAGCATATAGTGTTTTCCGTCATCGTCGATAAAAAGAGACGGATCGATATTATCGATTTCAAGCCAGACAGGCTTGCTGTACGGGCCTTCCGGCTTATCGGAGGTCACCATCAGCTGTCTTCTTAAAACATTATTCTCCCTTTTACCGTCACCGTTTAGCCGAAGAGTGGCAAAAATGATAAATCTGCCGTTTTCGTATTCGATATCCGGCGCCCAGATTCCGTGCGAGTCCTTAATGGCACTTAAGTCCAGCTCTTCCGAATCGGTGACTGCGTGCCCGATGACTTCCCAGTGCACCAGATCCGTGGAATGCGAGATTGCGATTGCCGGAAAATACTGAAAAGTGGAATTGACCATATAATAATCGCCTCCCACACGAACCACCGAAGGGTCCGGGAAGAAGCCTCTTTTGACGGGATTACGGTATGTTGCGGTAGTGTTGTCGTTGCTCATTTTATCCTCATTTCGTAAGTTATGCGGTTTCTGTACTTACTATATCAGATTCTGCCAAAGATTGCTCTCATATTCGCCGGATTCGTTTCCGGAACAGAAGTTGTTTATATTAGTGGTAATTGTATGCCCGTAAATGATATAATAAGGGGTATGAGCAGAACCGTGTCGATTATTCTGAATTCCATAATTGTGGTTGTAATGGCGGTGACGTACGTCACGTTCTTTCGAAAAGAAGGAAAGTGGAGTGCGGCGAACGGCCGGCGCCCGCTTAAATATTTTACTTTTTTAAGCAACGTTTTCTGTGCGGTCGCTTCACTGCTTGTGATTATTTTTCCGGATGTTTATGCCGTTTTCCTTGTAAAATACGCAGGCACCGTTGCCGTGACCGTCACGATGGTGACCGTGCTCGTTTTCCTGGGACCGGTACTCGGATACAAAAGGGTTTTACAAAAGCAGGATTTCTGGCTGCATATTATAAATCCGGTGCTTGCCATTGTGTCATTCGGCGTATTTGAGAGGCAGGCATTGAGCGTGCCGGCGGCATTTCTTGGGCTGTTACCGGTTGTATTGTACGGAATCCTGTACGGGTATAAGGTTATGCTTGCGCCCGAAGAGAAGCGCTGGGAGGATTTCTACGGTTTTAATAAAGGCGGGAAATGGTACATTTCGGTCTGCCTGATGCTACTCGGAACGGCTGCGGTTTGTGCCGCGTTCCGGGCGGTTATGTATTTTACGACAGCAGTCTGAACAGGAGGGAAAAGGGTATGTTCAAAAGAGCGGCTGAGAAAGTTGCAACATTTGTTAAGACCATGTTCTGGTTTCTGAGCGTATTGTACTTCTTTGCGGATCTCGCCGTTGCGGGGGTTCTGTCCGTGGTTGTGGTCGGAGGCTCGAAGATTCTTCTCGGACTCGGACGATACGTCAAAGGAATCAGCGCGATTAAAATCAATCCGGACCTGATTCCCGGCGTTGCGGCAGGCATCACGATTGTCATCTGGCTGGTCGCACTTGTCTCGATTCCGGTCGTAATTATGCTTCTTTATCAGGGTGCACTCGTTTTAATCATGTTCGCAAACACAAGCCGCGACGTGGATGAGTGCAAGCAGGCGCTTAGGAGACTGGAGTCCAAATAATACCGGGGAATCAATATGAAAACGGAATCGAGAATCAAATATGATGCTTTCATAAGTTACAGGCATTGTGAGCCGGACCGCGAAATCGTGGACAGGCTGCATAAGAAGCTGGAAAACTACCGCATTCCGCGCGCGGTGGCAAAGAAAGTCGGCAGAAAGAGACTTCGCCGCGTTTTTCGTGATGAGGCGGAACTGGCGGTGGCCGAAGATTTATCGGATGAAATCGAAAAAGCCCTTTCCAATTCCAAATACTTAATCTGCATCTGTTCACCGGAGTACTTACAGTCCGTCTGGTGCATGAAGGAAGTGGAGTCGTTCTTAAAATACAACGACAAAAAACATATTTTACTCGTACTTGCAAACGGCGAGCCGAATACAGCATTTCCTGACGTTTTGCGTTACGAGGAATTCGAACTTGCCGATGAAGCGGGCAATCTGATTACTTACCGCAGGGCTCACGAGCCGCTTGCGGCGGATTGTCGCGGGAAAACTGCAAAGGACCGTGCGGAGGCAGTCGACAGATCCGTTCCGCGCCTTGTCGCGGCAATTTTAGGCGTCGGTTACGACGACCTTCTGCAGCGTCAGCAAAAGGAGAAAGCCGGCCGAAGAATCCGTCGTGCGCTGATTGCATTCGGTGTGCTGGGCGTAATCATCGGCATTTGTATTTTTTTCCTGGTGAAAATTTCCAAACAGAATGTGGTCATACGCCAGCGTTACGCTGACTCGCTCGCAATGACTTCGACCAGTCTTCTGACGGACGGCTATGCGACAGATGCCGTGTATGCGGCGCGTCTTGCACTGGCCCAGACCGATAAGAAAAACTACAGCGACAATGCCACGCAGGCTCTGGCCAGAGCTCTTGGCATTTACAATTCACCGGAAGACATGTCGGCGGGCCGGGATATCAAGGTTCCGTGTTCCATTGCTTTTTTTGAGGTTTCGCAGGACGGAAGTTACCTTGGGGCACGCGGTCTGGACGGTTACAGATTCGTGATTGATTTAAAGACCGGAGAAACTGTTTTTTCGTATCCGGAAGACAATAACGAAATGATCCGGTTCGACAATAACCGCGGATTTGTCTATAAAGAGCAGACCGGAAATTTTAAATACTATGATTTTGCCACCAAAAACACCACGGACTTAGGGATACAAAACGGCAGATGCATCGCCGATTGGCACGGCAACGGCTATGCGATTTATTCGGATGACGCGGTCGGATTTTACAAAGGAACCGAGGAACTGGTTTCCTTCGTTACCGAAGAATACGTTCCGGGTATCAGCAGCCGTTACAGCACAAGGGCAGTATACGGGGCGGAAGAAAACGTGGCGGTCATTTTCGTCGAGGATTACGATTATGCCGAAACACATGCATTTTATGTGGATTTATCGCTTCGTATCATTTCCGACATTCCGATTTCCTTTAGCGGGACGGTTGGCAGCCTGACTTCGGACGGAAAGTATATTTACTGGCTGGAACTGGGCGATGACGATACCGTCGTTCACCGTCAGAGCGTGAATGACGTCCGGGATACCCTCGTAAAGCGGCTTGACCGCTACATGTACATTCTGGAGACCAACGGAACCGACGTGGTGGTCTGGGGTAACGGAATCATACAGATGGATACGGAGTTAATTGTTTCAAGGGATATTACGGCAACAGAATGGATTGCCTCATATGCCGTTACGGAAGACGGGATCATGTTGTTTGCAAATGATGAAAATATCTACGTTCTTAACGACGGGTATTATTACCGGTATACAATCGACGGCAGCTCAACGAAAATGAAAGACTCCCGTGCTGGCGTGATTTATACGGCATCGGTCGGGGATAATTACATTGCCACATACGCAAAGAAAAACTCCGATTATCTGTTAGAATATAACGGAGAATATGATCCTCTGAATTTTCTTGATTATAACGATCCGCGCAGGGAGAATTTTATCAATCTTGTAACAAGGCTAAATCCCGAGATGGACGAATCCCGTTTCATAGAAGTTGCGTTTTGCGACAATGCCGACTTGGGTTTCATACAATGCTGGGACGGACGACTGGATGTTTATAATACCGTCACCGGCGAGAGAGTGAAAACGTTCTATTCGATTGACGGTTATGCGACAAAATTTCACTATGACGAAAAGACCGGATTTTACTACATCGGTGCGGAGAATGTGGAGGTTTTCGATGAAAACTGGAAGAACATCTACCGCATTTCGAACGGGTATCTTACGGGTGTCGACAGGGATACGAAGCAGCTTGTCATTTCGCGTTTTAACGGCGAAGAGGAAGTTTTATATCTGGCTTATCCCGTAACCTATGAGATGCTCATAGATCTTGCCGACAAGGCACTTGCAGGCTATACACCCGATGAAAGGGTGAAGGAGAAATATTCACTGGAGTAGATAAAACTTTTAGGAGGAACATAAATCATGGAAAACAATGTTTACTTTCACGTAACAAGCCCGAATCATTCCAAGGCGGTTATTGTTATCGGAAAGGAGAAGTACACCGTCAAGGCGAATACCGATCCTTTAATCGTAACGATGCCGGTTGGCAAAATGAATCAGGTAAAAATCAAAGCAGTCAAGGATTTCCTTAACGCCGTCGGCGGAAACAAGACGTATGTCAAGGAGATTTTCATTCCGAATGAAGAGACGATTACGGATGTATTCATCAGCATCGGAAAAGCGATTGTAACGATTGATATTAAGCCGAGAGGATAAAAAATGAGAAAACGTATTGTTATGCTGGCAATGGCAGCAGTGCTTTGCGCGGCCTTAATGAGCGGCTGCGGCACAAGCGGAAAGGGCCCGGGCGTGTCCGAGGAATTATCGGAAGGCGCGTCGGGTGTGGTTGCCGAGGTAACATCGGATTCGGAAAGTGCGTCAGAACCTGCTTCGGAAGCGACGGAAGACGGTTCGGATGTCGGAAGTTCCGAGCAGGCATCCGGTGAAGAGACAGGGTCGGAGAAAAGTGACGACGATGTCGTTGACTTAACGATTCCCGCAAGCTTTGCCGGTCAGGAAATCAACCAGGAACGTGTGGATTTAATCGTTCAGAAAAACGGCTGGATTTCCGGCAAATACAACGAAGCCGACGATACCATCACTTACTACATGACAAGAAAACAGTATAACGAACTGATCGAAAAAACGAAGGCCGAGATTCGCAAGAATCTGCAGCAGTTCGTAGATTCGAAGACGTTCCCCGGCGTGACGAAAGTCGAGACGAACGATGATTTTACGGAGTTTAAGGTATACTGCGAAAGTAAGGAGAATGCGGCCGGATACGGTGCGTTTTTATACATTTGTCAGGCACAGGCTGCGACATACGGAATGATTGTGGGCAGTGATGTACATTATCATGTTGATTTTATCGACGAGAGCACCGGCGAGGTGTTTGATTCGTATGATTCCGCCGATGCGGGAAAGAAGTAGACGAAAGATTGGAGAGAATCCATGTTAGTGGCTTGTGATTATATTGTGGAGCAGATAGACGGCGACTACGCGCATTTAAAGCGCGCGGACGAGGCGGATGAAGAAACCAGGCTCGTGGCGAGGGCACTGCTTCCCGAAAACATCCGGGAAGGGTCGAAGCTTCGCTACGAGTTTCTGCAGTATACGTTAATCGAAGAATAACGCATACACGGTGCCGGTAAGAGATTATGAGGCAGCAGACTCTCAGTGAGTACGTAAAAAACAAATATCATAAAAAACTCTACAAGGTTTCGATCAATGCGGGGTTTACCTGTCCGAACAGGGACGGAACTCTTGGAAGCAGGGGCTGTATTTTCTGCTCGGGAAGCGGTTCGGGAGATTTTGCGTTCGATCCCGGGCTTTCCGTAACGGAGCAGATTGAGCTCGGGAAGAAGAGAATTCTTTCAAAGCTTCCGAAGGAAGCGGCCGGACAGACAAAAGACACTAAAAAGCCCTACGGGCTTATTGCCTACTTTCAGGCGTTTACGAACACGTACGGGCCCATAGAGAGGCTTAGGGAGGTCTATACGGAGGCACTGAGGCATCCCGAGGTGGAGATTCTGTCTATTGCCACGAGGCCGGACTGCCTCGGAGAGGATGTTCTTGACCTTCTTGGCGAAATAAACGAAATCAAGCCGGTCTGGGTGGAACTCGGACTGCAGACGATACATGAAAAAACCGCGGAGTATATCCGCAGGGGATATCCGCTTTCTGTTTATGACGAAGCGGTAAAGAAACTTCGGGACCGGGGATTGGAAGTCATCGTTCACGTGATTCTGGGATTGCCCGGAGAGAGCGAAAAAGACATGCTGTCGACCGTCGACTACGTCGGTCAAAGCGGCGTGCAGGGCTTGAAATTACAGCTTTTGCATGTTCTTAAGGGGACGGACCTGGCAGAGGATTACAGGGCCGGTAAATTCTCCTGCATGACGATGGAAGAGTATGTGGAACTGGTGCGAAAGGCACTCGAAATTCTGCCGGATGATATCGTCATTCACCGTATGACCGGTGACGGCGATAAGAAAATTCTGATTGCGCCGCAGTGGAGCGGTGATAAGAAACGCGTGCTAAACCGACTGAAGGAGGTTTTGGGTTAAATCATGATTTTATATTTTTCCGCGACGGGAAATACCGAGTTCGTTGCAAAAAAACTTGCGGAATATATGAACGATGAGGTCATCAACCTGTTGGAGAGAATCCGAAACAAAGATTATTCGGAGATTCATTCCGACCGCCCTTTTGTTATCTGTTCGCCGATTTATGTGTGCGAGATGCCGCGGTTTTTTGCCGATTTTATAGACAAACTGGAACTGACCGGCAACCGCAACGTCTATTATGTGTTCACATCGGGCGGTTATGCGGGTATTGCGGCGGCGCTCGGACGCAAGCAGGCGAAGCGTAAGGGAATGGTGTACCGCGGGAGAGCGGAATTCCGTATGCCCAGAAATTATCCGATCAGCAGGCGTTATCCGCTGCTTCCGGAAAACGAAGTGTTGGAACGAATCGAAGACACAAAGAAGAAGCTGCCGGAGGTCGCGAAGCAGATTTACAACGGCGAGCGCATTAAGCTTCGAAGGCTGACCTATTTTGAGAAAATCGTTACCTATCCGTTCAATCCGGTCTGGGTAAAATACAAGCACACCGCGAAACCCTTCCATACGACGGAAAAATGTATGGGATGCGGCAAATGCGCGAGAGTGTGCCCGTTAAACAACATTAAGCTTGTTGATAAAAAACCTCAGTGGGGCAATACCTGTGCGCATTGCATGGCATGCATGTCCGGCTGCCCGACGGAGTCGATTGAATACGGTAATATTACGCAGGATAAGTATAAATATCATTTTAAGAAATTCTGCAAGGACTGAAATCGGACAGACCGGAACAGATACAGAAGAAACAAACAGGAAGGTGTAAAGAAATGCGTGGCAACAAACTGAGGATTGCAATGATTCTCATTGTGGCGGGTATCATTTTGATGGCGGGTGGAATCTACATCGGATACGGAAGGCAGAACGGCTACCGGCCAAAGAAAGCAATTATTTCGGAGATTAATCCGAACCGGACGACGGGAGGCGACCGCCATCCGTCCGTGCAGGTACGATACTCCGTCGGCGGCATGCAATACATGACATATTTAAACAGCTACAGCAGCAGTTACAAGGAAGGCGGGGAAATTACAATTTACTATAACCCGGACAATCCTTCGGAGATTAAAAGTGACATGAGAAAGCCGGGATTCTTCATAGCGCTGGCAGGTCTGATTGCGGTAATTGCCGGACCGGTGCTTTTACTGGGAAACGGAAGAAACTCCGCGAAGAACGGATAAGTTGAAGCAAATAATATATTTGGGAAAATAGGAAAATAACAGAAAGAAGGAAACAAACATGAAAAAGAAACTGTTGGTTGCAGGTATTACCGTTATGGGAGCTTTGCTTTTTGCCGGGTGTACGAAAGAGAAAGGACTTCCGGATTTGGAGATTGAGCTTCCGAGCATGTCCGAAGCAGTTGTGACTACTCCGGCGGAACCGGAAAAGTCCGAGAAAGAGGATGCCGAACCCGTTGCAGGCGAGGTTTATGAGACTCTTGAAATCACCTGGGCATATGACGGCGAATCCGATGAGGATGCATGCACCGTATATATTGATATGGCCGGCGTAGAGGATACCTTACCGGGTGACGATTCCACATCATATAAGGCAGTGGACGCTTCCGGAAACGTTCTTTACGAGTGCTCCGCCGTGTACGGAGAATGTAAGATTACAGTCTATAAGACGGTAATCGAGAACGAAGACGAGCATGTCTATGAAATTCGTCTTGAGCCGAACCATCCGATGGATGCGGACAAGTACGATGCGGAACTTGAAATCATCCGCAATGCGAAAGTCAACGGAACTCCGATCGGTGACGATTTTATGGTAAGAGGAGCAACCGGAATCTGGTACGGACTCATTGAGAAAACCGCAGGAGACTGATCGGCCGTTCCGCGACACAGACTGCTTGCCGGGGAATATGGAGCATCCCAAGCCATATGCGAGCTCGCCTTGGTTTTTCCCCCGGAACATGGTAAAATGGTTCAGTAGACAAAACAAC
>DLBG01000137.1:12131-18826 GCA_002494135.1 Lachnospiraceae bacterium UBA7027 | reverse complement strand
CTATGATTCGAATTGCGGAAGAGAAAGACATTGACAGAATCCTGGAACTTTTGATCCAGGTAAATAACGTACATGCCGACATCCGGCCCGATCTTTTCATCCATAACAGAACCAAATATACGAGGGAATCGCTTCGGGCGATTCTCTCGGATGAAATGAGCCCGATATTTGTTGCGGTGGATGAGAACGATTCGGTGATCGGGTACGGTTTCACAAAAGTGGAAAAACACGGTGGGGAGCCGAATATTCAGGAGTATGTATCCCTTTATATCGATGACATCTGTGTGGATGAGAAACACCGCGGGAAGAAGGTTGCCACGGAGATTTATCGATTTATCGAAGGATTTGCGGCGGCCATGGGATTCTACAACATTACCCTGAATGTATGGGAAGGCAACGAAGGTGCGAAACGCTTCTATGAAGCGATGAACATGAAGGTATTAAAAACAACGATGGAAAAGGTGGTATAAACTATGCCGGTTATTGAGTTAGCGAAATTAAACACAATCAAGAAAGAGCATCCGGAGCTGATTAAGGAAATCAACGATTTTTTGCAGGATCTGGAAGGATTTGCAGACAAAATTGAAGAGGATTATCCGCAAATTGCCGATGAAATTGAAACCTATAAAACTGCTTTTCGCGGAATGCTGGATCCGGAGAAACATGATATTATAGTGAATCAATACCTCCTGACCGTGAATAGTTTTAAGGATTTTATCGCGTATGAAGAAGAAGGAAGGCTTTCAAATTACGAAATCTTCATGAAGTATCTTGATACAAACGATAAACGGCGTCATTTTGCACGTTTTTGTGAAATTCTGGAACTCGGAGTGGATTTCCAGCCGGAGGATATTCAGTTTGAAGACGATAACGTTGTCGAAAATGAGGACCCGAAAGCCGACAATGACGTTGTCAAAATGGAGGACCCGAAAGCCGACAATGTAAAGGAACTTGAAAACGCCAAGCCGAAAAAAACCTATGTAAAGCAGTCACTGGAAGTTGCCATCAATTATATTGAGGATATTCGGGATAATCAGTTTAAAAATGCCGCGGAGGACTTTTCATCCCAGGAAATAGACAAGCATATAGATAATGTTTTCCGTATTATGGCCGCGCGTCAGCTTGCCGATTCCGACAGAGGAAGCAGCGCAAAACTGAAAAAAGCCGTATTTACCGGGGACGAAGTGGAAATGCGGGTAGATGAAATGAAACGGGACCCGATGTTCAAACAGTTCCTTGAGGATGTTAAGTTAGATCGGAATCTCTATAACAAGTTAATCAAGGCTGCATCTTCTAAATCCGGACATGGCGGTAAACTGGATGATATTTACAAGGAATATGTAAAGAACCTTCCTGCCAGAAATCTTCACAACACCAGAATAAACGAGCGGTATATGCCTACCGTAAAAGAACGTATAGAGATTCTTCAGAATAAAGCAAAAAACGAGAAAAATTTACCTGAAGAAGCGGCAGCGGAAATCGTTGTTCTTCGTAATCTGTCCAGAGCGGAAATCGGTAAGGCGAAGACTCTGGATAAAAAGATTCCCTGCTTCGAGAAGGACACGTTGTGCTATGAAAGCACAAAGTTATCACGTAATGGTTATTTCAAGGATTCCTTCGGCAAAAACACCGTCGCGACCGGGTTGTTATTAAAAGGACACGGCGGAGACATGCTGCAGTTCTTAAGAGATCATTTTGACGAAGCCGTAGAAAACCAGAAGCGCATGGAAGCCGGGACAATCGAGGATATGCAGGACCGTATATCGCAGAATATGCTGGAACCCGGGGCAATAGAAGCACAACAGAAAGAATGGGAAGAAGACAAAGCGTTTACGAAATCCATTTTGGAAGAGAATCTGGTCGGTGCGAATCTGGATCGCCTTAAGGAAGAAGCGAAAGAGCTATCCAAAGATCTTAAAGCGGTAATTAAGAATGAGAAGGATTTAAAGGAACTGGATGCAGAGAATCCGGAAAGAAATAAACCGGGAAAAGTCAGTGCGCAATACACGGAAATGAAAAAGCAGCTGGTCGAACAGGGAAAACTTCTGATCGGCGAGTATCTGATTCTGATAGGCAAAGCATGGAACAGTAACCTCGACACTACGGATGTAAGTAAATTTAAGCTGGAGGTTCCCGGAGAGGAGCTGGATAAACTTTATTCCCTGAAAGAGAATTACAATAAGGATTTCTCGAAATTTTTCGAAAAATTCGAAGCAGGGGATATAGCGGATACGCTGAAACTTGTTTCAGAAGCGAAACTACCTGAATTTCCGAAGCTTTTGACTGAGAAAAAAACACAGCTGGATTTAAAACAGAGAAACATCGCACCGAAAAAAGCAGAAGAGCAAAAGAAGATAGAAGAGCCGAAAGGTCCTGCATTTAAGAACTGAAAAAAATGAGCAGTCCGTTTGAAGCTACCGAAGAAGAAAGAAAACTGATAGAGGAAATATGGGCCCTGGAGCAACAAATTAACAGGGTAAAACAGGACCGGTATTTTCTGAATAAGGAGCAGGTCGCGCATTCACGTATCAGTCATACCGAGATTGTACCGGCTGTTATATATACGCTTCTTTGTCTTTTTAATGCTACGTTATTAGTGCTCGATATTGTCATCGGGACGGGGACGCTTTCTCATGAAGCCGAAACCTTTTTGGATCCCGATGCAATGTTGAAATTTGCGCTGGCAGTGGCTCTGGCCGTCGGTACACCTCTTTTGATGGTTGTTTTCGGAATTCTGGCGGTCAAAAGCTACATCAGGCTTTATTATCAGCTTGCTTTAACCTCCGGTGCGCAGGCAAGGGCTCAGAAAAAAGGAATCGAAAACTACAAAAGGGAGTCCGACCGGATTGAGATTTCATACGATATCGCATCCGACAGGCTGCAGCTAATGGAGCAGCGGCTGAAGGATAAGAAAAATGAACTGGATGTCCTTCAGATGCAGCGTTCCATGGCGGAGCGCAAAGCACGTGAAGAGCAAAAAGGGCAGAAAATTATGTACGAAATCGTGAAGCACGAGAAAAAAGTGGAATAGATAAACAGACAGCGCTCCTTCGTTATGATTCGATTTACAATCGCCAACCGCTCATGCGGAAGGCGATTTTTTTCGAACCAAAACCGGAGACCACTCTCCGGTTTTTGCTTTTGGTCTGTAGAGTTGTGGCCGATGGTTTTGGTCTATGGGGACGGGGTTAGTGGTCCATTTTTTGAATGGAGGACCGTCGACGATGAAGTTTATGCATATTTATGGCGAGAGATACCCCTGTTTGCTATAATAGTATTGATTGTGATTCTATCCGATAATGCTGAGGAGTACATAAAATGCAAAAACGCGGCATAATTGCATTATTCTGTATATTGGCTCTGATTCTGAGCGGCTGCCTTGGATCGCCTTCGCGAAACAACAGCCAGACGCAGTCTGAGACTTTCGCGGACGGTGATAAATCCGGACAGGCTGCCTGGCAGGAGATAAGCGAAGAACGCACGGAAGAGGGGAAAAATACAGAAGAGGGAAAAAATACGGAGGACGGAAAAAACACAGAAGACTTGAAAAACACAGAAGACGAAAAAAGTATTGAAGAGGGAAAAAGTATGGGAGCAGCAACACTTTTATATCAGGGACACGCGAGCGCAAGAATTGTAACGGCGGAAGGAAAAGTAATCTATATCGATCCGTTTGCAGGTGACGGCTATGATCTTGCGGCAGATCTGATTCTGGAGACGCACGGACATTTTGATCACACGGGCGCGGACCTGATTGCCGTAAAAAACGACAACTGTAGTATTATCACGTGGAAAGAGGCAATCCGGGACGGAAAGCATCAGAGCTTTGATTTTGATTACGTGAAGGTTGAGGCGGTGGAGGCCGGATACAACAGAAACCATAACGTGAAAGAGTGCGTAGGATTCGTTTTAACGTTCTCAGACGGTGTGAAGGTATATTTTAGCGGTGATACGTCTAAAACGCCTCAAATGGCGAATCTGGAAGGCATAGACTATGCATTTTTCTGCTGTGACGGCGTTTACAACATGGATACTGCCGAGGCGAGCGAGTGCGCCAAACTTGTCGGGGCAAAACACAGCATTCCGTACCACATGATTCCTGCGGATCCGCAGAATTCCTTTGATGAAAGCGTTGCCAAATCATTTGTGGCCGGCGGAAGAATTATCCTGAAACCGGGCGAAGAGCTTGCATTGGAACGGGAGAACTGACTTGAACGAATGGAACTATGAAAAACAGAAAATGACGGATGCGCTGGTTGCACTCGGACACCCGGCAGAACTCGCCGACGAGATTGCAAAGAATCTCGGAAGCCCGAAAGCGATGTCCAGGATGACATCCTATCTGCAGTACGTAAAACCGGTTAAAGTGGAACTTGTCGTAGATGAAATGCTTGCCATCTGCTCGGATATTGAAAGATGGAAGGATAAAAAGGCCAGTGAAGAGGCAAACGCAAGATACAACGAAGTGCTGAACAGGGGATTGGAATAATCACCGGGAGGAGAAAAAATGTATTACGTACCGGATGGAACAGAGGTTGCCGGATTTTATGAATGTGAAGACTGCGACAGCAGATTCTTAAGTATCCGTATTGTGCCGCGAATGGTTTGCCCGTATTGCGGGAAAGCGGTGGATATGGAGATCGGGCCGGATGATGAAACGCCTGTCGAGAGGGAGGCCGCAAGGCTTCTTCAGACGGTCGAAGGTGAGGAGGTAGAGAAGTATGACGCCTTGTTAAGCCTTGCCGTTACAGGCGGCGATTACAGCTGGATTTAAGGGAAAAGGCGTTGCTAATCTTTCAGCAGCATCACCGCCTCAACATCTTCGAGGTTTAAGTTTGCAGGGGCGGAAATCATGGTATTGGTATTTAAGGTGATATCACCCGTATTGCTATCGGCGGTGCTCACCATACCGATGGAAGAGATGATGGCGGCCGCCATGATGACAGAGAATGCTTTGGTTAAATCATTATGGTTCATAAGGAGAACTCCTTTCCTGTATTTGATAAATAAAGGGTAACAGGTGAAACTAAAATGGACTTAAAAGAAGATAAAATCACAAAAAAGAAATCCCCGATACCGATTATCATCGGAGTCGTTGTTGCGCTTCTGTTAGTGGCAGCGATTATCGTTGTTGTCGTTGCTGTCGGTTTCACCGCCGTAAAAGCGAGAAACTTTGATAAGCTGCTGGAAAAGGGTGAATACTACTTATCCGAACTGGATTACGAAAATTCCATCCTTGCGTACAAAGAGGCCATTCAGATGGACCCGAAATCCGAAGCGGTATATATATCCATAGCAAACGCATATCTTGCCTATGCAGACAGTTTAATCGACTCGGAAGCTCTTGATGATGCGCACAATACTCTGGAAGAAGGTATTGATATTTTAAAGCAGGGTGAGAAAAATACAGGCTCCGACAATGTGACTCTAAAAAGAGAAGAGCTGGAGGATAAAGCAGAAGATGTGGATGCTTTAATCGAGAAAAAGGCAGAAGAAGAAGCGTACAATGCACCATTTTATCCCTCATCCCAGGAAGAAGCACCTTCGGGACTGGAAGGCTTTTTCAACAGAACATATTATATTACCCGCGATTATGATTGCGAATCGGAAGAGAAGCAGATGAATGTGGCATATAGTGCGATGTTTATCGGATACGAGTATATGGAACATGAGGAGTTCCTGAGCGAGGATTACTCGGTCTGGTACTATTCCTACAATCCCGATGAGGTTGACTGGGTACTGAAAAATGTTTTCAACGTTAGCGATGCGACGATTCCGAGAATCAGAGAGGAATACTTGAAAGAAGACGGAAAATACAGGGTCGACAAAGTCGGAATCGGCGGACCGGAGACCTATTTGGACATAAAAAGTGTCGAGACAAACGGCAAACTGTACCATGTCGTGTTTGAAGAGGGAATCCTCGATTATGAAGAGGAATACAGCTCGACGTATTATGCAATCATGGAATATAAGAACGTGGACGGAAGGGAATTCTGGTCATTGTATAAAATGAGCAAAACCCCGTTATTCTGACAGGCCGGATAAAATGGACGAAAGTAAACAGAAATATTTTAATGAAGCGCTTTGCAATTTTACAATCGACTTTGCCGCAGGCGGGGCGATAAAGAGCATGGCGACAAAGGGATACACGGTCGAGCAGATTCATTCCAAACTGGATTATCCGGTTCCCAGAGAGCAGATCGGGCAGATTGTATGGAACCACTTCGTGAGCACGGGCGTGATTCTTCTAAAGGATCCGACAGCGTCGAAGGGGGAATTCGCCGTAACGTATGAGTCGGTGCAGGATTCGCTCGGACGGAGCAGTTTCAGACAGGTGAAGCGCAGAATCACATACTCCGATGAATATGTTCTCTGCGATTTCGGAAAACGCCTGTATCAGGATAAGGACAGATTCATCCGACAACTGTCGTCGCTTCCGAAAAGTGACGTGGATTACGTCCTGGGTCTTCCCTGGCCTCTTGAGAATGTGTGGCATAAGAAGGATGAGAGGATAGAGAGGATTATTGAGGTAGAAGCCGGAAAAGATATTTAGCGGTAAATCGATAGTGATCGGTATCTTGATTCTTACACTTCTGCCGTAAAACATTAAATTGACAAAATGAATATGTGGTACATATGAGAATTCTTTGATATAATAACGTTGTAGAGACTTATGGGGCATTAGCGCAGTTGGG
>DLBG01000137.1:1416-12043 GCA_002494135.1 Lachnospiraceae bacterium UBA7027 | reverse complement strand
GTTCGAATCCCGTATGCTCCATTTTTTATATTATTTCTGAGGTCACGCATTCACATGAAAAGAGCAGCTTTTGGAGCGGCAACATTGCTGCTTCTGGGGATTGAAATCATCATAGGGCGGTATGCATCAGGCTGGGTAAGAAACTATCTGGGCGATGTACTGGTGGTTATTCTTCTTTACGCGTTATGCAGAACAATCAGCCCGAACAGGCCGGAGAAATGGTTTATTCTTCCAACGGCCATTCTTGCATTTGCCTTTGCGGTGGAATTCCTTCAGCTGTGGGGTTTCTGTGACAGGTTCGGAATCACGAACAGACTGCTTCGAATCATAATCGGAACCGGTTTTTCGGTTGTGGATCTGGCCTGTTATTGTATCGGAATCGTTCCCTGTTTTGCAGCGGAATTTATTGTCAGAAACAGAGTTAAAGAAAAAATATAACGGATTAGGAAGAGGATTTAAAAATGAGTGAGGAACAAATCACAAAGAAAAAAAGCGCTGCACTGCCGATTATCATTGCAGTTGCGGTTCTTGCCGTAATCGGTTGCGCGGTGGCCGGGATATTTTATTATAATGCCGTATCCGGACCAAAAAAGGAGTTAAAAAAGCAGTTGGAACTTGGTGACAAGTACCTGGCTGAACTCGATTACGAAAAAGCGGTTCTTGCATACGAAGCGGCACTAACCATCGATCCGAAGAACGTTGCCGCATTTAACGGTATCATCAGCGCGTACCGCCAAAGCGGAGATGACGACTTGGCGCTTGCGGTTGCACAAAGAGCGTTTGAGGAAACGCAGGATGAGAGTTTTCATAAGATCATCGATGAAATAACGTCCGCAAAGACGGAGAATCCGGAGCCGGAGCAGGTGGTGGAGAATCCGGAAGAAAACGCGGAAATTGCACCGCTTACGGAGATTGCGTGCGGTGAAATGGATGTGCACTATGAATTTGATATCGCTGATACTAATCCGGGTGCCCGTGCGATGTGTTATACGACGTTTACCTATGATGCGCCTGTTGCTGTCGAATTCCGTATTGCGGAGTGGCGGGAAATCGGGGAAGATTACACTCTCTACGAAGAAAAACAGTATACAGCAAAAGAGGCGGCCGAGATCGCGACATTATACGAGGAGGTCTGGATCGATCTTCCGGAATCCGTCTCTCAAAGCGGCGAGGTGACGCTCGGTCGTCCCATTTATGACGAGGATAAGGGAAAAGTTTATAATGTTTTATTCCTGGCAAGGGATTCCTCGGGTAAAATCGTCGGATACGCCCAGTCCATCGAAGGAGTCAACTGGTAAGAGCGGGGAGTATTTCCGGCCGTTTGTGCTATAATAAAATTTAAAGCATTTATTGAATTAAAAGAGGAGATTATATACAAATGAGTGAAAGAAACAGACGCAGAACCCGGATTCTGATTATAGCGGCGGCAATAGCGCTTGTTGTTTTTGCGGGTGTTACCGTAATCCGGATCATTTCCATCCGATTGGGGCTTCAAAGAGCCAGACAGGAGATGGAACTGGAATCCATGATAAACGGCGGAACCCCGGAAAAACAATCGACCGGTCAGCAGGCCGTTTCGGAACCCGTATCGACATCGGAGCAGGGAGCGGAAGAACCGGGTGATGTTACCGATTTGTTCGGGCAGGATCCGGCGGATGCAGAGATTGTAACGGATCCCAGAACCGGTGTAACCTTTGTAAAGAATCAGCTTATGGTTTCCTGCAAAGAGGGAACCGACAGGGCGCAGGTTGAAGAAATCTGTGAAGGAATTGACGCAACCATCGTGGGATATATTGAACTGACCAGTGATTTTCTGATTGAATTTAATACGGACTGCACCTATCTCGAACTGGAAGAAAAGGGTCAGGAACTGGAATCGGACTATGATTTTATAAGAATGGCCGTTCCGAATTTAGCTAACGAAATACTTCCCGAAGCAGAGGAATAAACGAGCTATGGATTATTTAGACGATGACATCAAAGAGGAAGGCTATACGCCGTATACGGAGTATGAATCGCTTGTTGTAAAGAAGGAGCAGCTTCTAAAACTGGCCGGTTCCAGAAGAGTGGAATACTTAAAGCTTTTCGGCGATTCGATGGCCGAAATTCTGAAGGTGAAAATTGACTGCATCCGTCTGAAGAAAACGATTGCATACTGCACGAAGTTCATAAATCTCGGAGAGCCGGTCGATACGCAGAGAATGCAGGCGGAAATCGAAGGGGAGATGCAGGCCTACTACATTGAACTGAAAAGCATGCTAAAGGAAAGAGACTTTGCCAAGGCGGCCAAACCGATTGACGAATACGATGTACGTATGGCGAAGCAGGTTTTCCGGAGAATCTGCAAACGGCTGCATCCGGACATCAACGCAAAGACGGGCGAGAATGCTGTTTTGATGGATCTGTGGGATCAGGTAATGACTGCTTATAAGGAATACAATGCAGATAAGCTGGAAGAACTGGAGGTGGTTTTAAACCACGTTATGACAGAACTCGGAGATGAGGGATTTGTCTTAAACATTGACGATATTGAAGGTAAAATCAAAAAACTGGAAAAGCAGATTCAGGAAATCACAACGACGATTCCCTATACCTACGGCGAACTGCTTTCCGATCCGGAAGCAATCGAAGCAAGAAAGCAAGAGCTTATAAAGGAACTGGAAGAATATCAGATTTACCGGAACGATCTCGAGGAAACGCTGGAAAAATTAATCAGTGAGGGAGGAGGGCGCTTTACATGGCAAATAACATTGTAGTTACGTCGCAGAACGCCGTTGCGTTGTCGGAACAGTTTAAAACCGAAGAGCTGATTAAACCTCTCCAAAAGGAAATTTTTCTTTTCGATACGTTTGTTGCCGGAACCATGTATCTCGAAGACGAAACGATTTTAAACGATCTGAAGGTCGGTGCGGCGCTTTCCTTAAGGCGTGAACCGAAGAACCGTTTCGATGAGAACGCCATCCGGGTGGAAGATGAAAAAGGCAGGAAGCTTGGATATGTACCGGAGAAAGACAATCCGGTTTTTACAAGGCTTATGGATGCCGGAAAAATGCTCACGGCAAAGGTGACGGATATCAAAGGAAAAACAGGTTATACACAGGTTTCGATGGCAATCTATCTGATTGATTTTTAAGGAGCACTTATGACGATTCAACAGGCCAGGGCAATCGCAGAGAATTTTGATGACAGCAAATCCTACACCGAGGAGGATTTTTTTGCATTCACGGAAGCCATGCAGTTTCTGATTCGCGAAGAGCAGCGCCCGCAGGATATGCTGTATTTAGGCGGCGTTTATTACGAACTTAAGAATTTTGAACTGGCTTTAAAATACTATGAGATGGCGGCAACCTTTGACTACGATCCCGCATATGAGTGCCTCGGATACATCTGGTATTACGGCCGTACCGGAGAGAAGGATTATAAGAAAGCGTTTGAGTATTTTTCAAAACTGATGGACAAAGGCGACTTCGTCGCAACGTATAAAATCGCCGATATGTACAAAAACGGCTATTACGTAGAGAAAAACAAGGCAAAGTATGAAGAAATCATCGAGAATCTTTATCCGAAGGTAAAGAACTGCCGGAATGTTTTCGACCCGGTTCCGGAAGTGTATACCCGTCTGGCCCGGATCCGGACTGAGCAGGGAAACAAAAAAGAGGCAGTGAATCTGTATCTTAAGGCAAAGGAGTATCTTTCGCAAAGGATTCGCCATAATGCGTTTTTCGGCAACATGAACATCATGAAATGGCTGATTGACGATTTATACGAACTGATTCCTTTCGATGAGGAAGAGTTTGATTTCTACGACCTGTATTATCTCTTAAAATCGCCTCACCGCATTACCTTTGAAGCCTACGGTGAAAGGCATGAAATCGTCTCCGAACAGGATGGCGGCACATGCGCCGTCTGCTTTGACGGGAAATGGTTCCGCGACAGGGACGAGTTCTTTAAAGGAGCACAAATCGACGGCGAAAGACTGACGGAGATTTACTGGGATTTAGAGGAATTCAGGGTGGTGGAATAAGTGTAAGGACATATATGATATTATTACACTATCTTTTTTAAAGGTTGATGAAAGTTGAGCAGACGCAATTATCACAGACAATAGATCTTGTTTTGGTTGATACTTCTCAAACAGCAGAGGTGGATATCACAGGACACGAAAACATTCGTATTCAGTTTGCACCGGTTGAAAATGCTTCACAGTATATAATGCTGAAGGATGTAATTTTAAAAGAATAATAGTACTTTTTTGTTTTGCCTGCGGATATAACTTATGTGCATAAAAGAGTTTGCAAATAGGCAGTGAAAGGCGAATAAATCATGCTTTCCAATCAAATGGGTAAAAAAATGAATACCTACGTACCGGATTATGTCGTATTTGATCTGGAAACGACCGGCATTTCTCCGAAGAAAGACGAGGTCGTTGAAATCTCGGCGATTAAGGTTCTGGGAGGAGAAGTGGCAGAGGAATTCACTACACTGGTTAATCCGGGGATTCACATTCCGTACTATGCGTCGGAAGTAAACCACATTACGGATAAAATGGTTGCCGATGCACCCCCGTTTGATGTCGCGCTTCGGGATTTCCTTGATTTTACGGGTGATATGGTCCTGGTAGGCCACAATATTCACCTCTTCGACATGAAATTCATATGGCGGGATACACGCAGGTATTTCGGGCAAATCATAGGCAACGATTACATCGACACCCTGCCGGTTGCAAGAATGTATCTGCCGAAACTGGAACATTATGCGCTGCTTGATCTGGCATCGTATTATGGAATTCAAATCAAAAATGCCCACAGAGCGCTGGGGGACTGCAGGATGAATCAGCAGGTTTTCGAACATCTGGCAGAGGAGATGCGCAATCCGTCCCCGGAAGCCAAAGCGGTTAAGAAGTGCCCAAAATGCGGTAGCGCCTTGAAACTTCGCACAGGCATTTACGGAGAGTTCTGGGGATGCAGTTCCTATCCGGAGTGCAGATATACGAGAAATAAGTAAGGATGATATGACTCATACAAGGATTGAGAATGTAAATTTAGTCAAAGGAGGATGGGAAAATGAAAGTATTACTGATTAACGGCAGCCCGCACAGAAACGGATGTACCGCAACCGCGCTTGCGGAAATGATCAAGGTCTTTGAGCAGGAAGAAATCGAAACGAAGCTGGTTCAGATCGGTAATCAGAACATTCGCGGATGCATTTCCTGTGGATACTGTTCCAATAACGGCAAATGCGTTGTACGTGACGATGCGGTCAATGAAGTGGCGCCGCTTTTTGAAGAGGCAGACGGTCTTGTCATCGGAAGCCCCGTTTATTACGGATCTCCAAACGGCACGTTATTATCGTTCTTAGACCGCTTATTCTACAGCACTTCATTTTCCAAGCATATGAAGGTCGGAGCAAGTGTGGTTTCCTGCAGAAGAGGAGGAAACACGGCATCTTTTGATGTGCTGAACAAGTATTTTACCATCAGCGGAATGCCCGTAGCCAGCAGTACCTACTGGAATCAGGTTCACGGCTTTGATGCCGAAGATGTGAAAAAAGATGCGGAAGGTTTGCAGACAATGCGAAACCTTGCGAAGAATATGGCTTTCCTTATCCGGGCAATTCATGCCGAGAAACAGGCAAACGGCCTTCCGGAAATGGAAAGAGAATCATTTACAAGTTTTGCGGACGGGAAGTAACGATGCGATGAAAGTATACAATGGATTGGATAAACTTCCGACAGGAAGGGCAAGCGAGGAAATAACGGAAGGGTGTCTGGTGCTTGAGGGCGGCGGCTGGAAAGGCTTATACACGCTCGGCGTACTGGACGCTTTTATGGTAAACGGAATCAATTTAAGAAGCACGGTCGGCATCTCCGCGGGTGCACTTTCCGCCATCGGATATGTGTCCGGACAGATCGGCTGGGGCGCAAGAATCGATTTAACCTACAGACACGATAAGGAATACTGCGGAATCGGCGCAATGATCAGAGATCACGGCGTTACGGGTTTTACGTACCTGTATAAAGATATTGTGGAAGGTTTGCCGCTCGATAAAAAGAGACTGATGGATCCGTCCAGAAGTCTGGCGGTCGGCGTGACCAACATGCGAACAGGCGAGACGGAATATATGGAGAAAGGAAAATGCAACCTCTCAGCGGCGGTCAGAGCGTCTGCGACGGTTCCCTATGTATCCCGTCCGGTAGTCATGAAAGGAATCCCCTATCTTGACGGCGGATGCTCCACGAAGATTCCGTATCCGTATGCAACAAGTATCGGTGCGAAAAAAATCGTTGTCGTAAAAACCAGAGAGTGGGCATTCCGAAGAAGTACCGCCCCGAACGGGGTTGCCATGACCATGTACCGCAGATACCCCGAATTTGTCAAATGCATGAACCGGGTAAACGATGATTTTAACAAAATGACGGATCAGTTATACAAGCTTCACGAAGAGGGAAAAATCTTTGCGCTTGCGCCGTCGAAACCGGTTGATGTGGCAAGGTTCGAAGGGAACATGGAAAAGCTCGGAGACCTTTACTGGTTAGGTTATGAGGATGCTTCCAGGAATATCGACCGGGTGAAAGAGTATCTGCGATAGGTTTTTGGAAGTAAGATGGGAAAGAAGTCATCGAAAAAGAAGAATACGCAGGGGAAAAAAGAATTTCCGATTGGGATAAAACTTTTGCTGATTCTGCTGGGATCTGCCGCATTTGTATTTTTCTGCCTCGGCACGGCAGCCATGGTGGATGGGATTATCGCACTTGCCGCACATGAGGCTACAGAAGAGGAAATGCTGCAGTATGTGCTGCTCATCGCAATCCTCGGTCCCGTGCACCTTTTCTTTTATCTCTCACTGATACTCGGCAGAATGCCTTTTACGAAGAAGGACAAAAAGGAATCCTACCGTGAGGATATCATCGGTATATATGCCATTATAATGGTTTTATCCACAGTCTTTCTGTTTGCGGAAAGCAGAAGAAACGACCAGAATCTCGATTTGATTGTGGCTGTGTTAATGTTCCCGTCGGCGGGTTTTATGGTGATGCCCATGGTTATAAAAAAAGAAATCGGGGACTTGAGAAACTGGAAGAAATTATTTTACGGAAACGGAAACCTGGATACATGCAAAGAAAACAGCCTGTTTTACAAAGCGGATGTTCCGGTTGCGTTTGAAAAGATACTTTACCGGGCGGTTATGAAATATCTGTTGCTGGACGCAATCGTTGTTATAGCAGTCAGTGCCCTGATTATCTTTCCTACCTTTTACTGGATTACAAACGGATATTCCCGGGGAAACAGCAGTGTTTTATTTGCATTACGGTATGTCAGACTAAGAAGGCGTACCGGGCTTATGATTTTTTTGACGATAATCCTGATTGCCTTCGGACCGGCGATCGCGGCATTTTATCTGACGAATTTTATATACCGGCTCCGTGTGGTCAGAAAAAGAGAATACATCGCCTATCACGCGGTTGTTAACAGCGTGAATAACAGCAGAATCAATATATACGGTGAAAAGCGCCATTACACGTATAAGTATGCCACCTGCGTGGGAATGCGGGAAGAGGACATTCATGATACGCCGGCCACGCTGGTTTTTGTTCCGGACAATGTATTTATTTTTCCGGATGAAAAATTCAATCCAACGTAATGGACCAGGGGGACGGGGTTAGTGGTCCATTTTATGTTCCGTGGGGCAAGCCCCTGAGGGACTGGACTTTGGATGGACAGGGCTTTGGATGGACTGGACTTTGGATGGACAGGGCTTTGGAGAAACAAGGCTTTGGAGAAACAGAGAGGATGAGATTGTGGCGGAAAGACCGGCGTTTGAGGACATTAAAGACTATGATGAATTTTGCAAATATTACTGGTATCGGGAAGAACTGATTCGGATTTGCAAAGGACTGGGGCTTAAGTCTGACGGAAGTAAAATCGAACTCAATAGTGTGATTCGGGCGTATTTTGCCGGAGAAAAAATACCTCCCGTGAAGAAGGCAAGGGGGCGGTCTTGTGCCGGCGCGCAAGGTGGTTCTCGCGGTAAAAAAGCTTGCGTTTCCGAGCTTTCGTTAGATACCGGCCTGATAGCGTGCGGATTTACATTTGGAAACCGGTTTCGAGAATTTTACGCCGAACAGACGGGTGTGAAGCCGTTTAAGTTTAACGTAGATATGGTTGCTACGGCAAAAGCGGTGAAGGAAAACGGCGACGAGGATTTTACACTCAGGGACCTTCTGGATATTTACTACGGCAAAAAGACGTATGCGACATACGATAAATCCGCGCTTCAGTGGAATAAGTTCGTGAAGGATTTTTGCGCGGATGAGGCTACGGCGATTTTTCATAAGCAATTGAAGGCGGCGGCTATTTTATGGAAAATTGTCAGGGAGTCGGATCGAAAAAAGGAGTATTCGCATGCGCTGTTTGAAGAGTATGCGGATATGATGAAGAACGCGGAGTATGCGGGGAATTGCGGCGCCAACAGAGTTTATCCGATGTCGATTGCACAAGGCCTTCAGGACGGGGAGATAATACCGGGCGCGGAGCAGATTCCGGATGGAGAGAAGATTCCGGGCGCAGAGAAGATTCCGGACGTGGAAATTATACCGGACGGAGATGCCGTTTTGTTCTGGCATTATGCGGGTTTTGCCTATATTTCGGGAAATCTGGATGAGGAATTTTTGAATAAAATCTATCGAGAGTATTTTCAAAAAGAACCGGAAAGAAGATTCGTGCTGGTAACGGATGATCCGAATGTAGAAGATTTTTTCGCAGATAAAGAATGCGTCCGGCTTGAAAAAAGAGCGGAGTACCGGTTTGGTTCGCTTCTGGATGTGCGACCGGAGTGTGAGTACAGAATAGAGCAGATTTCGGAAACGAACTATGACAGGATACACGGCAAAATCGTTCCGGATTTTTCATGGGCGAGTCGAGAACAGTTTCTGAAAAACGGATTTGGATTCGTTGCGCTGGATGGGGAAAAAGTAATTGCGGTTGCTTTTTCTGCGGCAGTCAGTTCCGATGAGGTTGATATCGGAATTGAGACGGATGAGAGTTACCGCCATCAGGGACTTGCGAAAGTTCTTGCCGACAGAATGTGCCGGGAGATTATGAAACAGGGGAAGCAACCTGTCTGGGCGCATTCCGTTTCAAACGAAGGATCAAAGCGCACGGCTGAGTCTGTTGGTTTTATACAAGAGAGAGTGAATACCGTGATTTTGCGGAAATGAACAAATGGTCAAAAAACCGGTTGACACAAAATAGGTAACATGTTACATTGTTTTTGAAATGTAACATGTTACCTATTTTTGGATGCAGGAGGTTAATCCATGAATTACGATGAACAGATGCAAATGAAAACGGTGGAGTTCGGAGAAATGCCGCCGCAACCGTTTTTGCTAGGACTTCTGAGCGCGTTTGACAACCGTTATCAGGCTGCCGCAGATGCTTTTTTTAAGGAGATTACCTGGAAGCAGTTTTTTGCAATTATTTGTATCAATCTTTGCAAGGAACCGCCTACGATCAATGAGCTTTCCGATGTAATGGGCAGTTCGCACCAGAATGTAAAACAGATTCTCCTGAAACTGGAGAAAAAAGGCTTTATTGCCATGGTTCCGGATGAAAATGATAAAAGAAAGCTGCGTATTCAGGTAACGGAAGAAGCAAGAGCGTTTCTGGAGGAAAATGACAATAACGGAGAGCAGAGCAGGTACATCATCGGACGGATTTTTGAAGGAATTGATGAACAAAGTTTGTTTATTACCATTCAGACAATTATGAAAATGGAAAGGAATCTGAGTGAATTATGAAATCATTGGTAATATATACCTCGCAAACAGGATTTACCAGGAAGTATGCCATGTGGCTTGCCGACAGGCTGAATGCGGACATTCTTGATTTGAAGGATGCAAAGAAAAAGGAAAAGGATTTTTATAATGATTATCAGGCAATCATTTACGGGGGCTGGGCAATGGCCGGGAATATTGTGAAATTGAAATGGTTTCTTGAAAATGCTTCAACATGGAAGGATAAACGGCTTGCTGTATTTTGCGTCGGAGGAAGCCCGAATGACAATCCGGATATTGATGTTGCACTTCACAACATGCTGACGGATGAACAGAGGAACTATATTCGGGCATTTTACTGTCAGGGTGGATTCAATTACGAAAAAATGAATGCCCCTTCGAAACTTGCCATGAAAATGTTTATTTCGACTTTGAAGAAAAAGAAAGATGCCACCGAGGAGGAAAAGAAGATGGTGGAAGTGATGTCCTCCTCCTATGATATTTCGGATGTAAAATTTATCGAGCCGATAGTGGATTATCTGGAAAGAGAAGCGAATTCCTGACTGTAAAAAACGTGCTGTTTATACTATACTTAAAAGCAGTAAACATCCTAAAATGAGGGAAAGCGCAGAAATGAGAGGCAAATCATATGGTCAGAGAAGCGAACGAAAATGATTTGGACGCAATCCTTGAACTGTATTTATTTTTACATGAAGATTCCGTTCCTGAAAAAAATGAGCATCTTCGGAATACCTGGAAGCAGATTACGAATGATTCAAATCATCACCTGATTGTGAATGAAGTGGAGGGCAGAATTGTATCGTCCTGTGTTTGCGTGATCATACCGAATCTGAC
>DLBG01000137.1:0-1299 GCA_002494135.1 Lachnospiraceae bacterium UBA7027 | reverse complement strand
GGGGAAAGGGCTACGCGTCGGAGTGCCTTCAGTATGCAAAGCAGATTGCGGAGAGTGAAAACTGCTATAAAATGATGCTGCTTACCGGATCAAAGAAAGAGGAAACCCTGAGATTTTATGAACGGGCCGGGTACAACAGTAGTGACAAGACGGCCTTTATTCAGTGGATAGGTCCGGGTGACAGTCACCATTAAAAAAGTATTAATTTTTGGGCTATGGGGAAAGCCCGATAAAACAGGGATTTTGGATTCCCGGTCCATTTTACACGGATGTTTGAGGAGGGATTTTTTTTATGGAATTTTATGATGTTATCAACAGCAGAAGGACTGTCAGGGATTTTGAAAATGAAGAAATTCCAGAGGAAATCCTTGAAAAAATCATCGCGGCAGCGTTCAAGGCTCCGACCAACGATCACATGCGCGACTGGCATTACATCATTATCCGTGACAAAGAGGTTGCTGCTTCGCTTCTGGACATCGTGCCGAAGGGGATTTCCGACGAGGATATGAATCAATTGATCAGGGATTGGAAGCTGAATGATTCGCTTCAGCAGGAATGTTACAGGAATGCAGTGCCCAAGCAGTATCGGATGCTGTTTGATGCTTCTGCCATCATAGTTCCGCTGCTTAAAGAAAAAACGGATATTTTACATCCTGAAAACGTATCGCATCTGAATGGTTTTGCGTCCATTTGGTGCAGTATAGAAAATCTCTTTTTGGCGGCTACAGCGGAAGGATACGGGTGCAATTTGCGCATTCCGCTTGGTAATGAAGGAGAGCATGCGAAGAAGGTTCTGGAGATTCCGGATGATTATTTTATGCCGTGTTTTATTGGGATTGGAAGGCCCCGGAAAGGAATAGAACCGGTTTTGCAAAAAGAGATTAATGTAAGGGACAGAATACACTGGGAAAAATTCTGAGAAGGAGATGGCTGCAGATGGCATCAAGTAAGGATTATCTGGATTTTATATTAGAGCAGCTTTCCGGGCTGGAGGAAATAACCTATCGTCAGATGATGGGAGAGTATATTTTGTACTACAGAGGCAAGGTGATTGGCGGCGTCTATGATGACCGTTTTTTGGTAAAACAGACAAAATCCGCATTGGCGATGATGCCGGATGCGGATTTGGAACTGCCATATGAAGGTGCAAAAGAAATGATTCTCGTGGACGATGTGGATAATAAGGATTTTCTGAAAGAACTGATAGAGGCTATGTACGGCGAATTACCTGCTCCTAAGAAAAAGAAGCAGCAGATAAAATGAACCACTAACCCCGTCCCTATGGTCCAAAATGGAGGT
>DLBG01000141.1 GCA_002494135.1 Lachnospiraceae bacterium UBA7027 | reverse complement strand
AAAATTTCATCGGAACCGAGAAACCATTTCGGCTCGGTCAGGCAGGAAACGGCATCCGCTCCGGCCTCATTGTATGCACGTGCGATCCCTTCATAATCGAAAACCGGATCGATGATTCCTTTGGAAGGAGACGCTTTTTTGATTTCACAGATGAAACGCATACCCGGTGCACAAACGGCTTCATAGAATTTTTCTCCTTCCCCTTTTCCGAGGGAAAGAGCCAGTTCTTTCATCTCCTGCGCCGGTATTTTTCCCCGGTCCGCGTCAACTCTTTTTGCGGCATATGCAGCGATTTCATCCAAAACAGTCATTTCATGTCTCCTAAAGCTTTCCGGTTCTTTTACCGGTTACTTGCTTCCACGAATTTGTTTAATGTTTCCAGTGCCTTGCCGGAAGCAATGATTTCTTCGGCAAGTTTAATTCCCTCTGCCAAAGATGCAGCCTTATCGTTTAAGTATAACGCCGCTCCGGCATTTAACAATACCGCATCTGTTTTCGGTCCCTTCGCTCCGCTTAAAATATCCTTTGTAATCTGTGCGTTTTCCTCCGGTGTTCCGCCTCTTAAATCCTCTTTTGTACAACGCGTGAATCCGAAATCCTCCGGTTTAATGGTATAGGTTTTAAACCAGCCGTCTTTAAACTCGCAAACCGTGGTGGGTGCGCTCATGGAAATCTCATCGAGCTTATCCTGACCGAACACAACCATTCCGCGTTTTACTCCGAGGTTAATCAGTACCTGCGCCAACGGCTCTACCAGATACTCGTCATACACGCCGAGAAGATATCTTTTCGGAGATGCCGGGTTGGTAAGGGGTCCCAGAATATTAAATACGGTTCGGAATCCCAGTTCCTTACGGATGGCTCCCACATATTTCATGGAAGTATGATACTTCTGTGCAAAGAAGAAGCACATTCCCACTTCGTTTAAAAGCTCCACGCATTTCTCGGGGCTCTGGTCGATATTGACGCCCAGTGCTTCGAGACAGTCCGCCGTTCCGCAAAGGGAAGATGCGGCACGGTTTCCGTGTTTGGAAACTTTTACACCGCCTGCTGCCGCAACCAGTGCGGAAGTCGTTGAAATGTTAAAACTCTTTGCATTGTCTCCACCGGTTCCGACGATTTCAAAGATATCCAGATCCGTTTCCACTTTTGTTGCATGATCGCGCATGGCTGCCGCACATCCTGCGATTTCATCCGTGGTTTCCGCCTTTGCGCTCTTGGTGGAAAGGGCAGCAAGAAATGCTGCATTCTGTGTTGCCGAAGTTTCTCCGCTCATGATTTCATTCATAACGGCATATGCCTCGTCATAGGTTAAATCCTGTTTACTGACAATTTTTACAATCGCTTCTTTAATCATTTCTTTTCTGCCTCCTTAATAAAATTCTTTATCATTGTTTTTCCGTTCGGTGTCAGAATGGATTCCGGATGGAACTGGAATCCGTAGATCGGATACTCTTTATGCTGCACCGCCATAATCTCTCCGTCTTCGGTTCGTGCCGTGACCTGTAAACAGTCCGGAAGGCTGTCCTCTTCGGCTGCCAGGGAATGATATCTTGCCACCTCGAATTCTTCCGGGCACCCTTCAAATAACGGACTGCTTCCTTCTGTTTTCACCCGGGACGTTTTTCCGTGCATCAGCCTTTTGGCATAGGTTACGGTTCCTCCGAACGCTTCGCAGATTCCCTGGTGTCCTAAACAGATGCCGAGTACCGGAATCTTTTTCCCGAGTGTGACCGCCACCTCTTCAATGACACCCGCATCCGACGGTCTTCCGGGTCCGGGGGATAAAACGATTCCCGCAGGGTTTAATGCTTCTATTTCCGAAACCGTCATCTCATCGTTTCGGATGACTTTTAAATCTTCTTCAAACTCTCCCAGATACTGATACAGATTATAGGAAAAGCTGTCATAATTATCGATTAAAAGAATCATTCTTCCTCCTCTCCCGCAGCTTTCAGTGCGTTTAATACCGCTCTTGCCTTATTCAGGCATTCCTCGTATTCCTTCTCCGGTACGGAATCCGCCACGATTCCGGCACCGCTTCGAATAAATACCCTTCCATTTTTCTTATATGCAATCCGGATGGCAATGCAGGTATCCATGTTTCCGGAAAAATCGATATATCCGATGGCGCCTCCGTAGATTCCTCTCTTATTTCCTTCCAGTTCACCGATTAACTGGCAGGCCCTGATTTTCGGAGCTCCGGATAAGGTTCCGGCCGGAAGAACCGCTTCGATGGCATCGAGCGCATCCCTGTCGTCGCGTATTTCTCCGCGTACCGTGGAGCCGATATGCATCACATGGGAGAAGTGTTCCACGCTTCGGAGCTTTTCCACGGACACGGTTTTGAACCTGCTGATTTTACCGAGGTCGTTTCTGCCGAGATCCACTAACATGTTATGCTCCGCAAGTTCCTTTTCGTCCGCAAGAAGATCCTGCATAAGTGCTTCATCCTCCTGCGGCGATTTGCCCCTCGGTCGTGTTCCTGCAAGGGGGAAGGTGTGAAGCACTCCGTCTTCGAGTTTTACCAGTGTCTCGGGAGACGCTCCGGCAACTTCCACATCGGTTCCGGAAAAATAAAACATATACGGGGAAGGATTAATGGTTCTGAGTCTTCTGTAGGTCTCGAGCAAACTTCCTTCAAAGGGGGCACTTAAGCGGTTTGACAAAACAATCTGGAAAATATCCCCTTCCTTGATATGTTGTTTTCCCTTTTCCACCATTTCGCAGTATTCTTCTTTCCCGAATAAGGCTTCCACTTCACCGGTAAGATGTCCTGCGGTTTCTTCGCATTTTTTACCGTTCTTTAACAAAACGGCCATCTGTTCTATTTCCATGCATGCCTTGTTGTATCCGATTTCCGGCTGATCTAAGGACATGTTTGCAATCAGTATGATTTTTTGTTTTACGTTATCGAATGCGATTACTTTATCAAAAAGCATTAAATCCACGTCTTTAAAGCATTCCGCATCCTGTACACTACACTCTACGGTAGGCTCGGCGTATTTTAAATAGTCGTAGGAAAAATATCCGACGAGCCCACCGTGGAAAGGAGGAAGATATTCAAATTTCGGACTTTTATATTCCGAAAGGACTTGTCTTATGGTTTCCGAAGGGTTGCTGACCTTAAGCTGCAAATCGCCGGCCTTTAACTGTCCGTTGATGCAGGTGATTTCCATTTTTGGGTCATACCCCAAAAACGTATAACGTCCCCATACTTCGCTGGCTTTAGCGGATTCAAGCATATAGCAGTGTGTGGAAACATTCTTCAGAATCCGCATGCATTCAATCGGAGTAATAAAATCCGAAAGAATTTCCGCACTGACGGGAAGTACGGAGTATTCCTCCGAATCCGCTATTCTCTTTACTTCGTCCAGGTTCGGGTAAAATTTCATGCTTAAGCCCTCCAAAGGTATAAAAAAACGTCCTTGACAGATTACTCTTCTGTCAAGGACGAATACTGTGCTTTGATTCACCTATCCGCGGTGCCACCTTGAATTCACGATCTGACTCGTGCTCTTTGCAGGATACCTTCATATCCCAGGCAACTAACGTATGCCTCACGTTGCAGAATACTCGGGGACATCCCCTTTGACTGCACCCTCAGCGGTCCATTTGACAACCTGTTTCATGCTCACTTCTCAGCATCGTGAACTCTCTGTATTGGCATAACTGCCTTTATCTCCGCTTCAACGGTTTACTGTATTAAACTGATTTTTACTTTATCAACAGAATATGATATTGTCAATTCTTTTTTTAAAAATTTTTATTCCGTAAACAGAGCGGTGGAATAATAGCGGTCTCCGCTGTCCGGAAGAAGAGCTACAATCACCTTTCCGGCATTTTCCGGTCTCTTTGCAAGCTCAATGGCTCCGTAAAGAGCCGCACCGGAGGAAATACCTACCGAAATGCCTTCCTTCTTTGCAAGAAGTTTAGCCGTTTCGAAAGCCTTGTCATTGGGTGCTTTGAAGACTTCATCGTATACCTTCGTATTCAGTACATCCGGCACGAATCCGGCTCCGATTCCCTGAATCTTATGAGATCCGGCATGTCCTTCGGAAAGAACGGGAGAATCTTCCGGCTCGAGTGCCACAACCTTGACATTCGGATTCTGCTCCTTTAAGTATTCGCCGGTTCCGGTTACGGTACCTCCGGTACCTACACCCGCGATGAAAATATCCACATTTCCGTCCGTATCCTTCCAGATTTCCGGACCGGTGGTTGCCTTATGAACGGCAGGATTGGCAGGATTTACAAACTGTCCCGGGATGAAGCTTCCGGGTGTTTCGGCTGCAAGTTCTTCCGCCTTGGCAATTGCACCCTTCATTCCCTTGGCACCTTCCGTAAGCACGATTTCCGCACCGTATGCTTTTAGAATATTTCTTCTTTCCACACTCATGGTTTCCGGCATGGTAAGGATGATCCGGTATCCCTTCGCCGCCGCTATGGAAGCAAGACCGATTCCGGTATTTCCGCTGGTAGGCTCAATAATCACCGAGCCCTCTTTTAAAAGACCTTTGCTTTCCGCATCTTCAATCATTGCTTTTGCAATACGGTCCTTCACGCTTCCCGCCGGATTAAAATATTCGAGTTTT
>DLBG01000102.1 GCA_002494135.1 Lachnospiraceae bacterium UBA7027 | reverse complement strand
AGAAATCGAGAACGTAAAGGCTCTCGGTGTAAAATTCGAGAATAACGTAATCATCGGAAAGAGCGTTACCATTGAAGAACTGATGGAGAAAGAAGGCTTTGATGCGGTATTTATCGGTTCCGGTGCCGGACTTCCGAAGTTTATGGGAATCCCCGGTGAGAATGCATCCGGTGTATTCTCCGCAAACGAGTATTTAACCAGAAGCAACCTGATGAAGGCCTTTGACGAAAACTCCTCCACACCGATTATGATCGGTAAAAAGACCGTAGTTGTCGGCGGCGGTAACGTTGCGATGGATGCCGCAAGAACCGCATTAAGACTCGGTTCCGAAGTTTATATCGTATATCGTCGTTCCGAAGCGGAACTTCCCGCCAGAGTGGAAGAAGTTCATCATGCGAAGGAAGAAGGTATTATTTTCAATCTTCTTACCAATCCGGTTGAGATTCTTGAAGATGAGAACGGATGGGTGAAAGGGATCAAGTGCATCCGCATGGAACTCGGCGAACCCGATGCTTCCGGCAGAAGAAGACCCGTGGAAGTTCCCGGCAGTGAATTCGTAATTGACTGTGACGTCGTTATCATGTCACTCGGTACTTCTCCGAATCCTTTGATTTCCTCTACCACAAAGGGACTTGAAATCAACGGAAGAAAGTGCATTATCGCGCGAGAAGACGGTGCCACCACCAAAGAAGGCGTTTACGCCGGCGGTGATGCGGTTACCGGAGCAGCAACGGTTATTCTTGCCATGGGTGCAGGCCGTGCCGCTGCAAAGGGAATTGACGAGTATTTAAGCAAGTAAAATATCAAGAGATTGAGGAATTAATATGCCCTGGTGTCCGAAGTGCAGAAATGAATATCGAGAGGGATTTACGGTTTGCGCCGACTGTGGCGTGGAACTGGTGGATGTGCTCGGTGAGGAAGAAATCGAAAAAGAGACTTTTGTCACCATCCCTTTCCATGAAGTAAAAAATGTCATTGAATTTCTCGAGTCTGCGGGAATCAAAGGCGTAGGCCAGATTGACAACGAAGACGGTACGGTTGCATTAACCATTGACGATAATCAGCGCAAGAAAGCTTCCCGTGCGGTAAAATCATACGCGGAAGCCCGTACCGAAGAACTTGTCGAGAAAAAGAAAGAAGAAATTCTTGGGGCCCGTCGCAAGGAAGAAGAGGAAATAAAAGAGGCCGAGAAAAAGAAAAAAGGCAAGGACAAAAAGAAGGACTTCGAGGAAAAACTCGAAGAGGAAGAAAACGAGGAAGAAGCCGAAAAAGAAGCAAAAAAAGAGGTTGGGGAAGACGAAGGACCTGCGTTCAAATCTTCGAAGGAGAAAGCAGACGATGCAAGGAATTCCGCAATCGCCTTAATTGTGGTAGGTGTCATCGGACTCGTTTTCGAAGCACTGGTAGTATTTCATGTGCTTCCGCTTCAGATTAACGGAGTGGCCGGAGCCGTTTTATATGGTTTTATGGCGTTGGTTTTCCTTGTTCTTTTAGTCAGCGGAGTTTTATCGATTTTCACCGCAAAGCGCCTTCGCGGCGCCATTGTGGAGGAGGAGAATCACACGGACGAAGTTGTAAAATTCTGCAGGGAAAATGCAGTCGACTTTGTTACCAAGATGGTTCCCGAATCAAAGGATGAAAACGATGAAAGTGCGTATTTTAGCCGGATCGGACTTTTAAAGATGTTAATCCGCAGAGAAGACCGGTTCAAAGACATTGAGGATGATGTGCTCGATAACATTCTCGATGAGAACTATGCCGAAATCTTCGGCCGCAAGTCATGAATATCACCGTATTCTGTGTCGGTAAAATCAAAGAAAGTTTTTACCGTGACGCAATCGGTGAGTATTCCAAACGGCTTTCCAAATACTGCAAATACAGTATAGTCGAGGTGCCCGACGAGGAAACTCCGGATCGTGCATCCGCTTTGGAAGAAGAAAAAATCAAGCGGATCGAAGGCGCGAGAATTTTGAAAAAGATTCCGGACAATGCCTATGTAATTGCACTTTCCATCGACGGAAAGCGTAAGGACAGCGTCCGGTTTTCGAAGGATTTAAGCGATCTTTTCACAGGCGGAAAGAGCGAAATTGCCTTCGTAATCGGCGGATCCTTGGGACTTAGCGAGGAAGTTTTAAAACGTTCGGACGAGAAACTCAGTTTTTCCGACATGACGTTTCCGCATCAGCTGATGCGCCTGATTTTGTCCGAACAGATTTACAGAGCCTTTCGCATTATGAAGGGCGAGCCGTACCATAAGTAAAAGAATCACCGACTGCAGGGAGGAATGTATCATGAGAATGTATGACTTGATCATGAAGAAACGTAACGGTATGGCATTATCCGAAGAGGAAATACGTTTTATTATTGACGGCTATACAAAAGGAGAGATCCCGGATTATCAGATGTCTGCCTTTACCATGGCCGTCTTTTTTCAGGGTATGGACAGCAAAGAAACACTTGCCTTAACCATGGCAATGGCACAAAGCGGCGACATGCTTGATCTGTCTGAAATCCCCGGAATTAAATGTGATAAGCATTCGACGGGAGGCGTGGGAGACAAAACATCCCTTACCGTGATTCCGCTGGTTGCTTCTTTCGGGCTGATAACGGCAAAAATGAGCGGCCGCGGTCTCGGACACACGGGAGGAACCGTTGACAAACTCGAGAGTTTTCCCGGATTTCACACGGAACTTTCGGGCGATGATTTTATCCGTCAGGTTAAAGAAATCGGGATTGCCCTTGTGGGACAAAGTGCGGACCTTGCCCCTGCCGATAAAAAGTTATATGCGCTTCGCGACGTGACCGCAACGGTCGATAATATTTCACTGATCGCCTCTTCCATTATGAGCAAGAAACTCGCTGCCGGAGCGGATTTGATCCTGCTTGACGTCAAGACCGGAAGCGGAGCTTTTATGAAAACGCTTGAGGATTCGAAAGAACTGGCAAGACAGATGGTTACCATCGGAAACGGAGCCGGAAGAAAAACGATTGCAACGATTACCGATATGGATCAGCCTCTCGGCAATGCCATCGGAAATGCACTTGAAGTCAAAGAAGCAATTGATGCGCTTCGCGGATGTGCACCTGCGGATTATACCGAACTGATTTATACGTTTACGGAAGAATTTCTGCTCGCAACCGATCTTGCCAAGACCAAAGAAGAAGCAAAGAAAATGGTCGATGAGAAAATCGCAAACGGAGAGGCACTGGATAAATTCGCTCAGTTTGTCGAAGCCCAGGGCGGAAATCCCGATGATGTATATCACTACGAGAACCTTCCCAAGGCAAAATACACAGCCGAGATTAACGCATCCGAAGAAGGGTATGTAAACCGGATTCAGTGCGACGAAATCGGCATCTGTGCGATGTTGCTCGGAGGCGGAAGAGCGAAGAAGGAAGACGTGATTGACCCGGCTGTCGGTTTTATCCTTCATAAGAAAAAAGGCGATTATGTCAAAGCAGGGGAAAGCCTTGCAACCATGCATTATAACAGTGATACCTATCCGGCTGAGGTGGAGAAGAGGTTCCTTGCGGCATATACCATATCCGAAGAAAAACCCGAATTAAACCCGCTTGTTTACGAAGTGATATCCTGAGAGGATTGTGAATGGATCAAAGAACCGTAACTTACAGAATTGAGATGCCTGCCGAACAGATGCGTGATATTTTCGGCGAAGGGGATGCCTATATCAAGCAAATTGAAGACCGGCTGCATGTTGCCATCATTGACCGTGACGGTTTTGTGTCGGTTATCGGCAAAGATCCCGAGGCAAAGAAGGCTGTTGCACTTTTGTCCGAACTGACCGAACTGTCCGCAAAAGGAGTCGGGGCTACACAGCAGAGAATCGATTACGGCATTGAAATGACGAAAGAGAATAAAGAACATGTTTTAACATCCATGGAAGGTGACGTCATCTGCCATACGGTGAACGGTAAGGCCGTAAAACCAATGACTCTTGGCCAGAAACAGTATGTGGATGCCATTCGCAAAAACATGATTGTTTTCGGACTCGGACCGGCAGGTACCGGTAAAACCTATCTTGCCATGGCCATGGCAATTACGGCATTTAAAAACGAGGAAGTCGGAAGAATCATTTTAACCAGACCCGCAATCGAAGCCGGTGAGAAACTCGGATTTCTTCCGGGGGATATGCAAAGTAAAATCGATCCCTATCTGCGTCCTTTGTATGATGCACTGTATCAGATTATGGGTGCGGATGCGTTTATCAGGAATACGGAAAAGGGGCTGATTGAAGTCGCTCCCTTAGCCTATATGCGAGGCAGAACGCTTGACAATGCGTTTATTATTTTGGACGAAGCGCAGAATACAACGCCTGCGCAGATGAAAATGTTTTTGACCCGTATCGGATACGGTTCGAAGGTCATCGTTACCGGTGACTCCACACAGAAGGATTTGCCGAAAGATGCGGTTTCCGGACTGGACGTTGCGGTAAAGGTGGTTTCCGGAATCGATGATATTGCAATCTGCAAGCTTTCGGGCAGGGATGTCGTAAGGCATCCGCTGGTGCAGAAAATCGTTAACGCATACGAGAAATACGAAGAGAAAAACGTCAAAAGAAACAAGAAAAAAGCACCCGTTGCAAAAATCGTAAAGAACAGGGATAAGAATTAAATGCTGGTTTTCATGGATAACGAAACCGAATATGCGCCCGGATTTGATTTGGAAAAACTTTCGGGGGAAGTGGCACAGTTCATTCTGAAAGAAGAGAACTGTCCTTTTGAATGCGAAATCAATCTTACGGTGACCGATAACGAAGGAATCCGTGCCGTAAATAAAGAGTTCCGCGAGATTGACAAAGAAACGGACGTGTTGTCTTTCCCGGCGTTTGATTTTACGAATGCGGGAGAGTTTGGGTTTTATAAAAGCCCTGAATTTGAAAGTAATGTAAATCCCGATACCGGCAATTTTATGCTCGGAGATATCATGATATCGAAGGACAGAGTCATTGCCCAGGCAGAAGAGTACGGACATTCCGAAAAGCGCGAATTCGCCTTTTTGGTGGCACATTCCGTGCTACATTTAATCGGCTACGATCACATGACCGAAGAGGATGCCGCGGTGATGGAAGCAAAACAGAAAGCGTATCTGGATGCGCTCGGTATCAAAAGAGAATAATCTGTCAGGAACCTGCAAATGAGTAAAAAGAAACAGACAAAAAGCATAGCCGGCTCGATACTGTTACAGGGCGGAATCCTTGCCATAGCCGGTATTGTCGCAAGAGCGATCGGACTGATTCGCCGTATCCCGTTAACCAATATCATCGGCGATATGGGCAACGGATATTACGCCAATGCCTACGAAATCTATTCCATCGTTTTATTGCTGTCCTCGTATTCCCTTCCTGTTGCAATCTCAAGACTGGTTGCGTCAAGAACGGAACGCGGGCAGATTAAGAATACACAGAAGTATTTTAAGGGTGCGCTTTTGTTTGCCTTAATTTCGGGCGGCCTTTCCTGCAGCCTTGTCATGGTATTTGCGGATACGCTTGCCACCGTGGTCATGGGGGAACCGAAGTCGGCCATGGCGCTTCGCGTGCTGGCACCGACTCTTCTGATTTTTGCGGTAATGGGTGCTTTCCGCGGATATTTCCAGGGAAAGGGAACGATGGTTGTTACCGCCATTTCCCAGATTATCGAGCAGATTATTCTGGTTGCGACTTCCCTTGTTTTTGCATCGATTTTCTTTAACATCGGCGCAAAATTCGGTAACGTCATGATGGATGAAAACTTTGCACCGGCACTCGGTGCGGCAGGTGCCACCGTAGGATGCGGTCTGGGTGCACTGGCCAGTCTTTTATATGTCATGGTCAATTACCAGCTTTACGTCAAAAAGCGTGTTTCCAAGGAAATCGCACTGGATCCGACAAAGAAAACCGAATCGATGACGGTTGTCATGACCACCATTTTAATTACCGTGGTTCCGTTTATTCTAAGCACCGTTATTTATAATGTTTCGGGTATTTTAAACCAGTCAACCTACAACCACTATATGGATGCGCTCGGCGAAGTGGATTTAAAGACGCTCTGCATGGGCGTTTATTCCGGTAAATACAAGGTATTGATCAACCTTCCTGTTGCACTGGCAAACGCGATGGTTTCGGCAATTGTGCCGTCCCTTTCCGCAAGTGTTTCGAAGAACGATCACGTAACCGCAAGAATGAAAGTCGCATCGGCCATCCGTGTGACGATGATTATCACAATTCCCTGTGCGGTCGGTCTGGCCGTGCTCGGTCATCCGATTGTGGATTTATTGTTTAACGGCGAAATCGATATGGCGGCAAGAATGCTTTACATCGGAACCCTTTCGATTATTTTCTTTGCACTTTCCACGCTGGGCAACGGAATTCTGCAGGGAATCGGTAAAATCTATGTGCCGGTTATTAACGCTGCAATCGCACTTGCCGTCAACGTGCTTTCCATGCAGTTATTCCTGCGCGGATTTAAAATCGGCATATATTCGGTGGTTCTTGCAAACATGCTGTTTTCGCTCGTTATGTGCGTTTTGAATCATTTTATGATTCATAAGTTTCTGCATTACAAGCAGGAGCTGAAGCGTACGTTCATCATTCCGATGTTTTGTTCGCTCATCATGGGCGCCATCACGTTCTTAATCTACGTACTGTTTCACTTATTCCTTCCGTTCCAGGTTGCATGCATCATCGCCATCGGATTCGCCGTTGTGATTTATCTGGTGCTGATGACCGTATTCAAAGGATTTACGAAGGAAACATTTGAAGCTCTGCCGATGGGAGACAAACTGCTTCGGTTCTTCCGGCGGTTTGGTCTGTTTAAAAGGTAAAAAATATGAAACGAATTGCCATTATAGGAGGCGGTGCCGCAGGTCTGGTAGCGGCATATTATGCGAAAAAAGAAGATACATCCGTTGTTGTCTATGAGAAAAACGGAGTGGTCGGAAAAAAATTGCGTCTTACCGGAAACGGAAGATGCAATTATTCGAATGCGGATTTGTCGATTTTGCATTTCGAACATTCCAGGGGATATTCCGAGCCTGACTTCATGGATTCTTTTGCGCTGGAAGACGATTTAAAATTAATCGACAAGGTAATTACCGATGACGGAAACAATCAGTTTACCGGGTTTTTAAATGAAATCGGAATCGTAAGCTGCGAACATAACGGATATTTTTATCCGCTTTCCGAACGTGCCGGAGAAATGACGGACGTTCTTTTCGGGGCACTGAAAAGAAGAGGCGTTGATTTCAGGCTTTCTGCGCCGGTGGAGGAAATAAAGACCGATTCCGAAGGAAAATTTGTAATCGGAGAGGATCTTTATGATTCCGTGATTCTTGCCTGCGGCGGAAAAGCAGCGCCTTCCACGGGAAGCGACGGAGGCGGATACCGCCTGGCACGTTCTTTCGGACATACCGTGACTTATACGTATCCTTCCCTGGTGCCTTTGCTTGTCAGAAACCATATCACGGACGAACTTGCCGGGGTACGCGTAAAAGGCAGGGTAAAGGGATTTTACGATGATGTAAATGCCGGCTGCAACGAAGGGGAAATCCAGTTTACAAAGGATTGGATTTCGGGGATTCCCGTGCTTCAGGTAAGCCGTCGTCTGACCAGACCGATTGAGGAAAAAAGAGCGGTCTGCCTCGAAATGGATTTCTTATCCTTCCTCGGGGAAAACGAAAACGATGCCTTTTTGGAGAAACGTCTTTCAAACCTGGGAGACCTGGAACTGGATCTTTTCTTTGAAGGCATTCTGCCGGATAAACTTTACCGTTTTCTTCTTTCGGAATTCAGAAAACTGGATTATCACGAAACATTCGAAACCGATACGGATAAAGCAAGATTTCTTGATTTTATCCGTCATTACCGGATAGAGATTACCGGTCATGCGGGATTTCCGCAGGCCCAGTGTACCAGAGGCGGCGTGCTTTTGTCCGAGGTCGGTGATCATATGGAATCCTTAAAAACACCCGGTGTTTTCTTTGCGGGTGAAATGCTTGACGTGGACGGAGACTGCGGAGGATATAACCTTCAGTGGGCATATTCGAGCGGCCGCAAGGCGGGAGAAAATGCATGATTTACACCTACACGCTTTCCGTAGATCCGAATAAAGAGGAGGCTTTGCGTTCCATCGTCTGTAAAAAACTGGATGTGAAGGCAGAGGATTTAAAGGATTTTACCATTCGGAAGAAATCCATCGATGCCAGGCATAAACCTGAAATCGTCTATAATTTCACCGTTTCATTCAGGGTGAATGATACCCGTCTGGAAAAGAGAATAAAAAGAGCCGGAGCAAAGCCTGCCGAGGGAGAGAAGAAGTATGCGTTTCCCGGATTAAAAGAAGAAAGCTCTGCTTTGTATACATCAGGCGTACAAACGGGAAGTTCCCGAAAACAGCCCGTTATCGTCGGATTCGGACCGGCCGGAATGTTTGCGGCGTATGCGCTTGCGAAGGCAGGTCTTAATCCGGTTGTGCTTGAACGCGGATCAAGGATGGATGAGCGAATCATAGCGGTCAGTGCGTTTCATAAAGGCGGCGCTCTGTTAAGCAATTGTAACGTGCAGTTCGGCGAAGGCGGTGCCGGTACGTTTTCCGACGGAAAACTGAATACGGGCGTCAAAGACAGATCAGGACGCAACGAAGCCGTTTTAAGGACGTTTTATGAGTTCGGTGCGGATTTGGACATCACCTACGACGGAAGGGCTCATATGGGCACCGACGTGATTCGCAGGGTTGTGGTAAACATGCGTACGGAGATTGAACGCCTCGGCGGGACAGTCCTTTTTGACAGTAAATTTACAAGGCCTGAAATCAGGAACGGAAAAGTTACCGGTGTTTATTATGAGAATACATCTTTAAGTGCTTCGGAAGGTTCCGGGGAAGCTGGAAAGAAGACCGGTTCCGTAAATTATCTGGAAACGGACACTCTGGTTCTTGCCATCGGTCACAGTTCCAGAGATACATACGAGATGCTTCACGATGCGAAATTTTCCATGGAGGCCAAATCGTTTGCCGTGGGATTCCGTGTACTGCATGAAGCCGATTTTATCAACGAAAGTCAGTACGGAAGGGGATATCGCGAAAAATATCCGAAACTGCCGACTGCGTATTACAAACTTGCGAAAACAACGTCGTTTGACAGAAATGTCTACTCGTTCTGCATGTGCCCGGGAGGCGTCGTTGTCAATGCTTCATCCGAAGCAAACCGGCTGTGCATCAACGGCATGAGCAATAAAGCAAGAGAAGGCCTTTATTCCAATGCGGCCATCGTTTTGAATGTCGGACCGAAGGATTTTGAAAGCATGGGATATACGGGAATTCTAGCCGGGATGGAATTTCAGAGAAAACTCGAAGAAAAAGCCTACATTCTCGGAAACGGAGCCATTCCCGTACAGTTTTACCAAAGCTTTAAAGAAAACCTCACGGATGAAATCAAAAACGACAGATTCGTTTCCATGATCCGGGAAGGAATGCAGGGAAAAGCACTGTATGCAAACCTGCGGGAACTTTTCCCCGATTCCATGAATCAGGCATTCATTGAGGGAATGGAATATTTTAATACCTGTATCAGGGGATATACGGATGAGAATCCGTTGCTTGCGGGTGTGGAAGCAAGAACCAGTGCTCCGATTCGGATTCTTCGGACGGATGAATTCCAGTCACCCGACGCAGGAGGTATTTATCCCTGCGGAGAGGGCGCCGGCTATGCGGGCGGCATTATGTCAGCCGCGATGGACGGGCTTAAAGTTGCGGAAGCAATTCTTTCACGGGAACAGTAACCTTTTTCTTAATCTTTATGGGCATTCCGATGGATTTCGGGGTGCTTTTTTTGTTGTTTTGAGGTATAATGAATTGTTAATGATTAAAATCAGGTGGAATATGGGTTATCCGTTTCATTCGTAAACTGTTCAAACGGGGTAAGAGTATGGAGAAAAAAGGTAAGAAAGGTAAATTAAGAACGAAAATCCTGATCATGGTATTGTTCTTCCTTTTGCTGTTAATCGGCGTTTTTGTTTCGGTTCTGTTTTTCCATTCGAGAATCCTCACGGGACTTGTCACAAATACGAGCGGAAAACAGCAGATTGCCATTTCCAAAGTATCGGATAATACCATGAGAGCGGTAATCGATTCGTCCATTACAAGACAGAACGAACTTCAGGCTGCCATTGCGGATAATATGTTTGCCGAACTGAAAAGCAATATCCTGACCATGCAGAGTATTGCCGAGGGAATTTTTGAAGACCGGGATAAAGTTACTCCCGGAGTCATTACGCTTCCCGACCCGGCGGATGACGGAATCCCCAAGGCACAGATTATTTTCGAGGAAGGCGTGGATCCGTATACGGCAGAATATCTTCCCTACGCGGTAATCATGAACGATACCATGGTTTCCATGTATGAAAATTCCGCGACATTAAGCGACTGCTATATTGCGCTCGAAGACGGATGCCTGATTACCGTGGATGAAAACTCCGCCATTAAATATGACAAAAACGGTAACTTAATCAGCTTTCCGACCAGGGAGCGCCCCTGGTACATAGCCACCAAGGAAGCCGGAGAACTGGTTTTTTCCGGTGTGGTAGAGGACAGCCTGACCGGACAGTACTGTATCACCTGTACGGCTCCCGTTTATGCAAACGGTGAGTTTATCGGTGTGGTAGGTGCGGATTATTATATCGACGAGATGCTCGAATATACACAGGATGCGACATCGGAAGGCAGTTTTATCGCCGTAATCAATAAAAACGGGGAAGTAATTGTTGCGCCGGATAACAACGGTGTATTTACCGTGGAAACAAACAACGGAAACAGAAATGCCTGGGCTTCCTACACCAGCGGTCTGAGCGAGTTTATCCGCAAAGGACTGAAGGAGAAAACCGGTGTCGTCGTTTTAAATGTCGGCGGGAAAGACTATTACATGGTGGCTTCTCCGATGGAGACCATCGGATGGACCGTTATCAGCGTGGTGGACAAGGAATATACCGAACAGCCCACGAAGATGATGATGCAGGAATATAACGAAATCAGCAACTCTTCGAGAGGTACCTACAGGGACACCGTATCGAAAATGGTTTTGGTGTTTCTGATTGTCACCGTGGTGGTATTAATCATGGCATATATCACGGCGAAATTTGTTGCATCCAGAATCAGCCGGCCGATTGAAACCATGACGAACGAGATCATCGAAGCGGGTCAGAACGGCAAAATGTTTGAAATGAAAGACAGTTACAGAACCAAAGATGAAATCGAGGTTCTTGCGGAGGCGTTTGACGATCTTTCCCGGAAAACCAGGCAGTATATTATTGACATCACCAACATCACCGCGGAAAAAGAGCGTATCGGTACAGAGCTTGAAATCGCACAGAAGATTCAGGCGGACATGCT
>DLBG01000068.1:6820-30516 GCA_002494135.1 Lachnospiraceae bacterium UBA7027 | reverse complement strand
GCAGGTCTGAACTATGCAATGAGTCTGTATCCGATTCAGCTGGCACACAGAGAGGGATTTGCAGAGAATATGTATCTCGACGCAGCAACCAGAACCAAGGTTGAGGAGACCGGTGGAGCAAACTTCATCTTCGTAACAAAGGATGGCACACTTGTAACACCCAAGTCGGATTCAATCCTTCCTTCAATCACAAGAAGAAGTATCTGCTACGTTGCAGAGCATTATCTCGGCNNGCCTGAACTACGCCATGAGCCTTTACAACATCGTAGATGCACACAACAAAGGATTTGACGAGAACATGTATCTCGATCCGGCTACCCGCACCAAAGTCGAGGAGACCGGCGGCGCCAACTTCCTTTTCGTCACCAAGGACGGCAAGGTCGTGACCCCGAAGTCCGACAGCATTCTTCCTTCCATCACCAGAAGAAGCATCTGCTATGTAGCGGAGCACTATCTCGGAATGAAGGTTGAACACAGAGAAGTTCTTTTCGAGGAAGTAAAAGACTTTGCGGAATGCGGACTTTGCGGAACCGCAGCGGTTGTTTCTCCGGTAGGAAGAATCCACGATCACGGTACCGATATCTACTTCCCGAGCGGAATGGAAGAGATGGGTCCCTGGACCAAGAAGATTTACGATACCTTAACCGGCATCCAGAGATGCGAAATCGAAGCACCCGAAGGATGGATTCAGGTAATCAAATAAGAGAATTTAAGAATCAGACACGAAAAGGGGAATCCGTAAAGACGGATTCCCTTTTTTTAAGAATTGCTTAATAAAATGCATGCCCGGATGTGGTATACTATAATATGTGTCATTTTGAGAAAACACGGTTTTGAAACAATTAGGGGATTACTATGGGAAGACTGATTTCATTTCATCCGCAGGAGAGCACGGAAGCGCAGATGACGCCGCTTATGAAGGCCATGAAAGCGATTCATTCGGTTTCTGCATCCGGTGAATCCTTCTATCTGACGGATATCAAAAAGCAGCGTGCTTCACAGGATCTGCTCGGCGGAATTGCCAAGCCGTCCATGAATGTGGAGACGGAGGAATTCACGATTCGTGAAATTCCGAGCGAATGGGTGAAACCGAAGTATAAACACGGCAGAGGCCGGGTCATTTTGTACTGTCACGGCGGCGGATATACCTGCGGCTCCTTAAAATATGCCCGCGTTCTGGCATCCAGAGTGGCAGAGTATACCGGCATGGATGTTTTATCCTTTGAATACCGCCTGGCACCCGAACATCCTTATCCGGCGGCACTTGATGATGCACTGGTTATCTGGAATTACTTAATGCAGCTCGGATACGGTGCAAGCGAAGTGATCCTCTTAGGCGACTCCGCGGGAGGCAATCTTGCCCTGGAACTTGCGCTTAAGATAAAATCCCAGAACCGTATGCTTCCCAAGGGAATTGTGTTAATGAGTCCCTGGACGGATATGACGATGACGGGAGACAGCTACGAAAGCTGCAAGGATCTGGATCCGATTCTTTCTTACGAATACATTCGTACCGCCAGATATTCCTTTGTCGGTTTAAATGACGAATACAACGATTCGGACGAAGAAAAAGATTATACGATGGAAGATGAGGAATTTGATTTTGCGGATCCGAAATACAGTCCTCTTTTTGCGGATATGGAAGGATTTCCGCCCGTGCTGATTCAGGTGGGATCCAACGAAGTATTAAAAGACGATTCCTACAGGCTTTATGAGAAACTCTTAAAGACAGGCGTATTTGCCGCTTTAGAGGAGTACGAGGGAGCCTGGCACGTATTCCAGATGCATCCGGTAAAGAAATCCGGTACGGCACTGGAATCCGTAAGTAAATTTATAGACGGTTTATTCTGATGGCAAAAGATACCTGGTACAGAGTGGATAATGTGGCGAAGGTTTTTCTGGCGAGCGTGAACGAACGCGACACCAGATCTTTTCGCGTGACCTGCAACCTAAAAGAGGAAATCGACGAAGAGATTTTAAAGCAGGCCGTAAACAAGGCTGCAAAAGAGCGCCCGCAGTATCAGGTGACAATCCTCAGGGGATTTTTCTGGCATTATATGGAACATACGGATGCCGAACCGGAAGTCGGTCCGGAGAATGATAAACCCTGCCCGAATTTAATCAATCCGAAGTCGTTCGGAAAACTGCATTACAAGGTAAGTTATTATCACAACCGGATTAATCTGGATTTCTGTCATGCAATTGCGGACGGAAACGGCGCGGTCGATTTCTTTAACCTGATTGTGTCCCATTATCTGAAAATCAAATATCCGGACCGTTTCGAAGGTCTTTCCATGACGAAGGGCGCTTCGGAATCAAACCTAGCGGAAGACAGTTTCCGCCAGTATTATTCGAAAGAGAAGAAATACAAAACGAAGCTGCACAAGAAGAAAGCCTATCATTTAAGAGGGGCCAAACTTCCTTACTATCAGACGCAGTTTATGGAAATTCACATGCCGGTGAAGGATATCCTCGCAAAATCAAAAGCGATGGATGTCACGCTGACTTCCTATATCGGCGCGGTGCTGATGAAAGCCATTTATAAGGACATGCCGGTTTTGAAGCGCTTAAAACCCATTGCCATCAGCATGCCCGTAAACTTAAGAAAATATTATCCGTCCGATACCGCAAGAAACTTCTTTAATTCCGTCTGCATCAGCCATGTTTTCAAGGGCGATGAGGATTTGGAAGAAGTGGCAAAGAAGTACCAGAAGGATTTAAAAGCCGAACTGACGCCCGAAGCGGTAGCGGAGCGTATGTACAATTTTGAAAACATCGAGAACCTTCTTTTTATCCGCATGGTTCCTCTGTTTATTAAAAATCCCGTGGTAAATATGGTAAACCGCAACAACATTGCGGGTGTAACTGCGGTGCTTTCAAACCTCGGCGTTTTCAAGGTTCCCGAGGAAGTCGAGGACGAGATTGAGTCCTATTGCGCATTCTGCAGTACCGGAAGCCTTTTCGTGGTACTGCTTACCTACAAAGACGAACTGATCATGGGAATCAGCAGCGCTTACCGCAATACCCAGGTTCTGAGGGACTTTTTAAAGACCTTTGCGGATGACGGCATTCCCGTAACCGTATATGCGAACGAACTGATGGAATAAAACCAGGATAACCATATGAAATACTGCCAGCATTGTAAAATGAATATCGGCGGCAACCCGGAAAAATGTCCGCTCTGCCAGAACGCATTGGAAGGCGAAGGCGAACGCGACTACTGGCCGAAACTTGTGCTTGGATCCACGAAGAGGATGAAAGCTTTTAAAATCGTGCTCTTTTCCGTTCTTGCAGTCTGCATAATAAGCCTCGCGGCGGACTATCTTTTCTGGAAGGCGGATCACCTTTCCTTCAGTCCGATTGTTGTGGCCTGGCTTTTGATGAGCGGATGGATTCTGGAACTCGTCATTAAGAAACACTATAATCTTTTGAAAACCATGCTGGTTTCCATGCTGGCCGTTTGCCTGTTATGTATGCTGACGGAGATTTTTATCCACTATGCGTGGGAGATACCGTATCTTTCCATCACACCCGGCTATATCATTCCGATTCTCTGCAGTGCCAATGTTGTGGCGAATTTTGTGCTGTCTTTGGTGGATAAGCATTTTACGGATCATTCGCTGATTTATATCTTTTTAAACATTCTGATCGGCGTGGTGCCCTGGCTTGCACTTCTTTTTATCGAGGGTACGCCTCCGTTTGCCTGGAGCTCGTGTATGGTAATCAATATTCTTGTCTTTATTGCCCTTTTCGTGTTCCGCGGACGTATCGTATTAAACGAATTCAAAAAGCGTTTTCACATGTAGTTTGGATTGCTATTTTTCTCCAAAAAAACTATAATATACGTGGGGTTGTTATATGGGGGAAAAATAATGAAGAGGAAGGATTCGTGCAATCGGATTTATGCCGACAGCAGATTTTATTTTTGCCTGCTGGTGGTTTTCTTTGTGCTTTATCTTCTTGTTACCACTCTTTTAACCGGTCGAAAGAATAATCTTCTTATTACCGACACCATTCCCTATGACAATGACTGGATTGATTTGTCCGGCAATATCGCAAGTTTCGACACCCTGATGGAAAAGGGTGATCTTACGGTCATCAATAAAATGACCAACGGTGACGTCATCAATAACAAGTCTCTTTGTTTTATGACGAAGAATGTCTATTTTACCGTTTATTTAAACGGCACCGCAATCTATGATTTCCATCCCGCACCGCCGAAGGTGTTCGGCAAATCTTACGGAGTTTTCCCTCACAGTGTTACTTTGCCCGTGCTTGCAGATGACGGGATGCTTACAATGGAAATCGAAAACATCTATCCGGGTCATGCCGGCTTTGTACATTCGGTTACTTTATGCAACGGCACCGCATTCATTGTTTCCGAGATGCAGAAAGGTGTTTCGCAGTTTCTGCTCTGCCTGATTATTTTTGCATTCGGAATCGTACTGGTAATTCTCGGAATCGCCGGACGGTATTTCGCGGAGAGAAGATACGAAATCATGAGTATGGGTGCATTTGCCATGGTATCATCTTTGTGGGTAGCAACGGAAAGTCCGTTTCTTGCGCTTTTAACCGGCCTCCCCATCGCCATTCATTTTATCGATTATATGATGCTTGCGATGATGCCGATTCCTCTGGTGCTCTTTACCTCTTACATTACAACGAACAAGCAGTCCAGGGTTGCGCTCTTAATCGGCGTGCTTTCTTCGGCCAATATTTTTGCCAGCACGCTGCTAACGAGTCTCGGAAAGAAGGATTACCACGAACTGCTGATTGTCAGCCATATTCTTCTCGGTGTTACGGTAATTACCGTAATCTATCTGTTTGTCCGCGGTGTTGTGCAAAAGAAAATCCGTCGGGGTGTCATTATTGCCCTTGCGATTACTTTCTTTGTGCCGCTAACGGTGGCTCTGTTCGAGATGGTGCGTTACCGCGTTGATCCGAGGGGATACCAGAACAGACCGTATCTGCAGTATATGCTGTTTCTTTTTATTTTCACCTGCAGTATCTATGAATTCATTTCCCTTTCCGAAATGAGCAAGAACAGTCAGTATGCGGAAATCATGGAGAAAATCGCTTTTACGGATGCACTGACCGGTCTGTTAAACCGCGAGGCCTATAACGACGAAATCGATTCCGTAAAGGACGAAGAGGTCCGGTATACCGTGGTGATGCTCGACATGAATCATTTAAAGAAAGTAAACGACCGGCTCGGTCATGCCATGGGAGATGAATACATCAAAAAACTCGCGGAGTTTATCAAAAATGCTTTTGGCAGCGATAAGAGCTTTCGGATGGGCGGAGACGAGTTTTTGGTATTGTCGAAATACAAATCGTCCAACGCTGAATTCCAGAACTGCCTTGCAAACATGAACAAGGGAATCGAAGCCTACAACCGGGAGAAGAAAGCCGAAATCCCGTTAAGCGTTGCAATCGGTTATGCGGATTACAATTCTTCGAAAGACAGGATGGAAGATGTTGTCCGTAAAGCCGACCAGAGAATGTATGAGCAGAAGAAGACAATGAACCTGGAGGTAGGGGTAATCGAATAGCGTAGTTGGGACCTTTTGGGAAGAAATCCCCAATTGTCTATTGACGAAACGGAGATACAGGTCTATAATAAACATTGTTAAAAAAATAACAAATTAAACGGTGCCACAAAAAAAGGGCACTGAAATAACAGGAGGTCGAAACATGGCTGAAAAAAAACCAAAGATTGTAGACAGCGTGGAAACTCTTGAAAAAACCCTGAAAGAGTTGAGACAGGCGCAGAAAATTTATGCGACCTACACCCAGGAACAGGTGGATGCGATTTTTAAAGCAGCTGCCCTTGCTGCAAACCGCGCAAGAATTCCGCTTGCAAAACTTGCGGTGGAAGAAACCGGAATGGGTATTGTAGAAGACAAGGTAATCAAGAATCATTACGCATCCGAATACATTTACAATAAATACAAAGACGCCGTAACCTGCGGTGTTGTGGAAGAGGATAAGGCATACGGAATCCGCAGAATCGCCGAGCCCGTCGGTGTGGTTGCGGCGGTTATTCCGACCACGAACCCTACTTCTACCGCAATTTTTAAAACCCTGCTTGCATTAAAGACCAGAAACGGTATCATCATTTCGCCGCATCCCCGTGCAAAGAAATCCACGATTGAAGCGGCAAAGGTTGTTCTGGAAGCTGCCGTTGCGGCAGGTGCACCCGAAGGCATCATCCGCTGGATCGACGTACCCAGCCTTGACATGACGACTCTCGTTATGAAGGAAGCGGATATCATTCTTGCAACCGGCGGTCCCGGCATGGTTAAGAGTGCTTATTCTTCAGGAAAGCCCGCCATCGGTGTCGGCGCAGGTAATACGCCCGCAATCATCGATGATTCCGCGAACATTGTTCTTGCGGTCAATTCCATCATTCATTCGAAGACCTTCGACAACGGTATGATCTGCGCATCCGAGCAGAGTACCATCGTTCTTGATAAAGTATATGATGAAGTAAAAGAAGAGTTTAAAAACCGCGGATGCTATTTCTTAAAGCCCGCTGAAATCGAAAAAGTCAGAAAGACCATTCTCATCAACGGTTCCTTAAATGCAAAGATTGTAGGACAGTCCGCATTCAGGATTGCCGACCTTGCAGGTGTTAAGGTACCCGAGAAGACCAAGATTCTGATCGGTGAAGTAAAGAGCGTGGAGCTTTCCGAAGAGTTTGCTCACGAGAAACTTTCCCCTGTTCTTGCAATGTACAGGGCAAAGGATTTTGAAGAAGCCCTTACCAAGGCCGAGAGACTGATTGCTGACGGCGGTTACGGACACACTTCTTCCCTGTATGTAAATACGGTAACCGAGCAGGATAAAATCGCCGAATTCGGCGAGCGAATGAAGACCTGCCGTATTTTAATCAATACGCCTTCTTCCCACGGCGGAATCGGCGATTTATACAACTTTAAACTGGCTCCTTCCCTTACCCTCGGATGCGGTTCCTGGGGCGGCAACTCGGTATCCGAGAATGTCGGCATCAAGCATCTTTTGAATATTAAAACCGTAGCGGAGAGGAGAGAGAATATGTTGTGGTTCAGAGCACCCGGAAAAGTATATGTTAAGAAGGGCTGCCTCCCCGTAGCGTTAGAGGAATTAAAGGCAGTTTACGGAAAGAAGAGAGCGTTTATCGTAACCGATACCTTCCTGTTTGAAAACGGTTATACGAAGCCGATTACCGATAAACTCGAAGAGATGGGAATTCAGTATACCACATTTTCGAACGTGGCACCCGATCCCAACCTTGCATGCGCAAAAGAAGGCGCGAAGCTGATGGCGGAATTCAAGCCCGATACCATCATCGCTTTAGGCGGCGGCTCCGCAATGGATGCCGGCAAAATCATGTGGGTATTGTATGAACATCCCGAAGCAGATTTCCAGGATATGGCAATGCGTTTTGCGGATATCAGAAAGCGTATTTACACCTTCCCGAGAATGGGAGAGAAGGCTTACTTCGTAGCCATTCCGACTTCTGCAGGTACCGGTTCCGAAGTTACCCCGTTTGCGGTTATCACCGATGAAACCACCGGTGTGAAATATCCTCTGGCAGATTATGAACTTCTTCCGAATATGGCAATCATTGATGCCGACATGCATATGAATGCACCGAAGGGACTGACCTCCGCTTCCGGTATTGATGCCGTAATCCATGCACTCGAAGCATATGCATCCGTCATGGCTACGGATTACACCGACGGCCTTGCAATTCAGGCGTTAAAGGTTATTTTCGAATATCTTCCCAGAGCATACGACAACGGTCCGAACGATCCCGAAGCAAGAGAGAAAATGGCCAATGCGGCAACTATGGCAGGTATGGCATTTGCAAATGCTTTCCTGGGTGTATGCCACTCCATGGCACATAAGCTCGGCGCATTCTATCACATCCCTCACGGTGTTGCCAATGCACTGATGATTGATGAAGTTATCCGCTTCAACATGGCAGAAGTTCCTACCAAAATGGGAACCTTCTCCCAGTACGATCATCCGCATACTCTTGCCCGTTATGCCGAGGTTGCAACCGCACTCGGACTGAAGGGTAAGAACGATGAAGAAAAGGTTGAAAGCTTAATTAAGGCTGTCGATGAACTGAAGAAGAAAATCGGTATCAAGAACAGCATCAAAGAATACGGCATCGATGAGAAAGAATTCCTCGATCGTCTTGACGATATGACCGAACAGGCCTTTGACGATCAGTGCACCGGTGCAAACCCGAGATACCCGCTGATGAGTGAGATTAAGCAGATGTACTTAAATGCTTACTATGGAAAGCATACGGAGGTGTAATATGAAACTGGATAAATTAATTGCCGACAGAGGCACGAAAAAAGTATACAGAGACGGAGATCTTGCCATCAAGGTATTTGAAAACGAGGCATTCTCCAAGGCAGATATTCTGAACGAAGCCTGCAATCAGGCAAGAGTGGAAGACTTAAAGGATTTACACATTCCGCGTATCCGCGAGGTTGGTAAAATCGACGGCAAGTGGGCCATCGCAACCGAGTTCGTGGAAGGCAAAACTTTGCAGGAACTGATGGACAAGAATCCGAAGAAAGAAGACGAATATCTGGAACTGTTTGTGGATTTGCAGATTAAAGTGCATTCCCATACCGTTGCAAACTTAAATTCCCAGAAAGAGAAGATGCAGCGTAAGATTTCCCAGTCCGCACTTGATGCAACGGCAAGATACGAGCTGCATACACGTTTGGCGGCGCTTCCTACGCACAATAAGGTCTGCCACGGGGATTTTAACCCCTCCAATATTATTATCGACAAGAAGGGTGTTCCCCATATTCTTGACTGGGCGCATGTTACCAGCGGAAATGCATCCGCGGATGTTGCGAGAACCTATCTTTTATTCAGCCTTGCCGGCAAGGATGAACTTGCAGCACAGTATTTAAACCTCTTCTGCGAGAAGACGGACACCGCACGCCAGTATGTGGAGAAGTGGCTGCCCATCGTTGCGGCATCCCAGTCCGTAAAGGGTAAACCCGAAGAAAAAGAATTCCTCTTAAAATGGGCGGATGTCGTTGATTTTGAGTAATTCCCGATGTTGTAAGTGAGTGAAATGGTGTATAATAAAAAGGAAGCCTGTCCATAGTGGCAGGCTTTCCTTGTATGGAGGGATAAGAAACCGGGTATTTCGGAAAGGGGTGGATAAAATGAATCAGACATATTATACGCATAAATCACACAGCGACGGTCTGGAGCTTTCCGTGCTTCGCATTATGCCGGACGATCCGCAGCAGATCAAAGGAATCGTGCAGCTCGTACACGGAATGAACGAGTATAAAGAGCGATATATTCCGTTCATGGAGTATCTTGCCCAAAACGGGTATCTGACGGTAATTCATGACCACAGAGGTCACGGTGCGTCCGTAAAATCTTTGGATGATCTCGGTTATATGTATGAGGGCGGATATGTGGCTCTCGTCAGGGATACCCACGAAATCACACAGGGAATTAAGAACTACGCAAGAAGACTGACCGGAAAGGAAGATCTGCCGGTAATTCTTCTCGGACACAGCATGGGTTCCATGGTGGTTCGCTGCTATCTGCGCAAGTTCGACAAAGACATCGACAAACTGTGTGTAATCGGATCGCCTTCCAAACAGGCCGGAATGAAGGCCGGCGTCATGCTGATCCGGCTTATTGAGAAATTCAAAGGCGAAAGGGCGAGACTGATGCTGATTGCCGGTCTTGTTATGGGGTCCTATGAGAAAGCTTTTGCCAAAGAAGAAATTCCGCACGCCTGGGTGAATTCCAACCCCGAAGAGGTGAAGAAGTATAACGCGGATCCTCTCTGCAATTACTGCTTTACGCTGAACGGATTCGAGAATCTTGTAAAACTGACCATGCTGACATATAAAGACGGCGACTTCATCATGGAGAATCCGGATTTGCCGATTCGTTTCTTCTCCGGTGCGGACGATCCCTGCGCCGTGAATGAGAAAGCATTTCGTTCCTCGGTGGAATTCCTTAAAAAACAGGGTTATACGAATGTAGAAGGTAAAATGTACCCGGGAATGCGTCATGAGATTTTAAATGAGCCGGAGAGACAGAAAGTATACGAAGATATTCTTCAGTTTATAGGAAAATAACGAATGAGTGACATCTGGCGCCCAAAACTGCACTTTACACCAAAGACCGGTTGGATGAACGATCCAAACGGTCTGGTATTTTATGGGGGAGAGTATCATCTGTTTTATCAGCATAACCCGTATGCGCCCAAATGGGACCGTATGCACTGGGGCCATGCCGTATCCGCGGATTTATACCACTGGGAGCATCTGCCGATTGCCATTTTCCCTGATGAAACGGGAGAAATTTATTCGGGCAGCTGCTTTTTTGATGCAAATAACGACAGCGGTCTCGGAACAAAAGACAATCCGCCGCTTCTTGCGTTTTATACATCGCATCATGCCGTAAGCAAACGAGAACAGCAGTGTATCGCATACAGCCCGGACGGCAGAAATTTTACAAAATACGAGAAAAATCCCGTGATTCCGGGGGCAGAGAATACACCTGCAAGGGATCCGCAGGTTTTTTCCAATCCCGTGCTCGGCGGATATGCAATGTGCCTTACAAAGGAGAGTGAAATTTGTTTTTATGTTTCGGATAACCTCACGGACTGGAAATTCAGCGGCAGTTTTTCATATGCGACAAACTGTGCCGCGGCCGGAGGTGCTTTTGCGGGGCCGGCAAACTGCGCCGCGGGTGGAGTATATGCCGGACAGAAAAACTGCGCCGCGGGAGGAGCATATGCCGGGCCGGCAGACGATGATATGACTACAAATGTAGTTACAAAAAGGGAGTTAAAAGAGATTTATGAATGCCCGTGCATGATTCCGTTTGAGACGGATGAAGGACTAAAATGGGTGCTTTTGATCAGTACAATTACGACAGCCGATGCAAAGTATGCAAGAGAAGTGCGTTATTTTGTGGGAGAATTCAACGGCCGAAGTTTTAAGCAGACACAGTTTCCGGCGGATAATCTGCTTTTGGATTACGGACCGGATTTCTATGCTTCGACCGTCTTTTCCAATACGGATAAAAAGATTATGCTTTCATGGCTCGGAAACTCCGATTATGTGCACGATGTGCCGACGGATGCGGAGGGCTTCCGCGGAGTTCTGACGATGCCGAGAGAACTTACTCTCGTAAAGACCGAAGCAGGATACAGGCTGAAATCGGAGGTTGTATCGTATGATATTATCCGGCAAAACGGCCGGCAGGAGAATGATGGGACCGCCGGTTCGGATGAGATTTTTACGGTAACGCGTAAAGTCCGCACCGGGGATATTTTACGCATTCGTTGCGGCGGGGGCGAAGTGATTATTACCGTCAAAGAAAACGAATACCTTGTTGACCGCACAAAAGCAGGGGACGGAAGTTTCAGTGCGTCTTTTGCGGCGCAGAGTGTGCTTTCCGTCCCCCGTATGAATCTAAAGTTCAGTTTATCGGAATCGGACAAAGAGTCCGAACTTACCGTCATCATAGACGGCTGTGTTATGGAAATGATGCCGAATGACGGTTTGTCACCGGCGACTTTTTACATATTCCCGTCTTCCCGTTCCCACTCTCTGGTGTAGGCAACGGCCTTTTTCCATTTCTTTAATTTACGCTGCTGTTCCTCGAAGGAAATCTTGGGAACGAAGCTTCTTTCAATCGAAATATTCTTTATGACGTCTTCCTTGTTATCCCAGTATCCTACCGCAAGACCGGCAAGATAAGCTGCTCCGGCAGCGGTTGTTTCCACGCATTCGGGACGTCTGACTTCCGTCTGTATGACATCGGCCTGAATCTGCATTAGCAGATTGTTTGCACAGGCCCCGCCGTCCACGTTTAAAGAGGAGAGTTTAATTCCCGCGTCGGCCTCCATTGCGGTCAGAATGTCATAGGTCTGATAAGCCAGGGATTCCAAAGTGGCGCGAATGATGTGATATTTGTTGACACCTCTGGAAAGTCCGACGATGGCTCCTCTTGCGTACGGATCCCAGTAGGGAGCACCGAGCCCGGTAAATGCCGGAACGACATAGCAGCCATTGGTATCCGGAACTTTTTCCGCAAAGAATTCGCTGTCGGAAGCCGAGTCGATGAATTTTAACTGGTCCCTCAACCACTGGATGGCGCTTCCCGCAACGAAGACGGAACCCTCCAGGGCATAGGTGACTTTTCCGTCAATTCCCCAGGCAATGGTGGTAACCAGTCCCTGTTTCGAAAAGACCGGTTTGTCACCGGTGTTCATAAGCAGAAAGCAGCCGGTTCCGTATGTGTTCTTTGCCTGGCCGGGAGTAAAGCAGGTCTGGCCGAACAGGGCTGCCTGCTGGTCGCCGGCGGCACCCGCAATCGGGATTTCCCCACCGAATAAATCCGCAGCCGTTTTGCCGTAAATCATGCTCGAGGGACATACTTTCGGAAGCATGGAAACGGGAATTTCCATTTCGCGTAAAATCTCCTCATCCCATTTTAAATCGACGATATTAAAAAGCATGGTACGGGAAGCGTTGGAATAATCCGTAATATGGACTTTTCCTCCTGTGAGTTTCCAGATCAGCCATGTTTCCACGGTACCGAAGAGAAGCTTGCCTTCTTCGGCCTTACGCATGGCTCCGGGAACGTTTTGTAAAAGCCAGCGGATCTTGGTGGCAGAGAAGTAGGGGTCAATGACCAGACCGGTTTTAGCGCGGTAGGTATCTTCGAGACCTTTCGCAAGAAGGCTTTCGCAGTAGTCGGCCGTCCTGCGGTCCTGCCATACGATGGCATGATAGATGGGTTCGCCGGTTTCCTTGTCCCAGACGATGGTGGTTTCACGTTGGTTGGTAATGCCGATGGCAGCGATGTCCTCGGCTTTGGCACCGATCTGATTCAGGGCTTCGGAAGCCACGGAATACTGCGTTAACCAGATTTCGGACGCATCGTGCTCCACCCAGCCGGATTTCGGAAAATACTGGGTAAACTCTTTTTGTGCCACGGAAGCAATCGTGCCGTTTTTATGAAACAGGATACAGCGGTTGGATGTCGTGCCGGCATCCAGTGCCATGATGTATTTGCCCATACGCATCTCCTTGAATTTCAGAATCGGTTTCAGTCTTCAAATTCAAAATGATAATTCAGTCCGAGCGCATCTCTTACTTCGAGAATGTCTTTCTGAACGGATTTGCTTAAAGGCACGCCCTTTTCCCTGCGCTCAAGCCAGACCAGATATTCTTTCTCACCGGCGGTGTAGATGCGGCTTTCGCCCGGTGCTTTTTTCGATGCACGAAGAGCCCTGCAGATTTCTCCCGCGGTTTTTTTGAATTCTTCCCTGCCGTTAAAAGCGTCCGGATCCACAACGAAGAAGAAGTGTCCGAGATGATACATCTGCGGCTTTCCGTCTGCGGAAACTCCGGTTAAGGCCTTCATGAATTCACCGCCTGCCAGGGCAGCGGAAAGAATTTCGACAACGGCCGCATAGCCGTAGCCCTTATAGCCAGCAAGGTCTTCTCCGATTCCTCCGAGAGGAGCCAGGGCAGCGGTGCCGTCTACGAGCGCTTTCAGAATCTCGGCACTGTCGGTCATGGCTTCGCCGTTTTCGGAAATAACGGTTCCCGCCGGAGTGGGTCTGCCTTCTCTTGCATAGTATTCAATACGGCCTCTCTGCACGATGGAAGTGGCGCAGTCTAAGCAGAAGGGGAATTCCTCATCTGTGGGAAGGGCAAACGTTAAAGGATTGGTGCCCATCATATTTTCCACACCGAAAGTCGGTGCAATCGAAGGCCTTGCATTGGTGCCGGTGACACCGATTAAACCTTCTTTGCTGGCCATGGTGGCCCAGTATCCGGCAATGCCGTAGTGTGTGGAGTTTTTAATGGCGCCGCCCGCCATGCCGCATTTCTTTGCTTTTTCAATCAGCATTTCCATCATGCGATAACTTGCCACCATACCCATGCCGTCATGTGCATCCATGACAACCGTGGTCGGCGTTTCTTTTATAATTTCAATGTTGGTGACGGGCAGAAGAGTGCCCTTTTTGATGCGGTCGATATAGATTGGTTTGAAACGGTTGCAACCGTGGCTTTCAATTCCTCGACGGTCCGATTCAAGTAAAACGTCGGCGCAGATGGCGGCATCCTCTTTCGGTACGCCGTACCCCATGAAAGCATCGGTCAGAAAGGAGTTCATAAGCTCCCAGGAAGCATAGTAACGATTATCCATTTTGTAACCCTCCGATTGTTTTATAATCTGCCGGATTTTCCCCAAAATCCGTCTGATTTAATCATAATTCAACCGGGTTTTTTATTCAATCAAAAAAGCTGATTTTTGTTGAAAAAAAGGCATATATCGGCTATAATATACAGTGCATTTTTATGATTTGGAGGCACACTATGGGAATGAATGTTGCATGTCTTGATTTGGAAGGTGTTTTGGTCCCCGAAATTTGGATTGCTTTTTCCGAAGCAACCGGGATTCCGGAGCTTAGAAGAACGACCAGGGACGAGCCGGATTACAATAAACTTATGAATTTCAGAATTGCGATTTTAAAAGAACGCGGTCTGGGGCTGAACGAGATTCAGGCAACCATTGCCACCATTGATCCCCTGCCCGGTGCAAAAGAGTTTCTGGATGAACTGCGTGATAACATGCAAACCATCATTATCAGCGATACGTTTGAACAGTTTGCAAAACCGCTGATGGTAAAACTCGGTATGCCCACGCTTTTCTGCAATACACTGGAAGTGGCACCGAACGGAGAAATCACCGGATACAGAATGCGCTGCGAAAAGTCCAAACTGACTACCGTAAAAGCGCTGCAAAGCTGTGGTTTCGATACGATTGCAACCGGTGACAGTTTTAACGATCTTGCCATGATTCAGGCAGGAAAGGCCGGCTTTTTATTCCGTTCGACGGAAAGCATCAAGAAGGATTTTCCGTCCATTCCGGCCTATGAAGAATACAACGATCTTCTGAAAGCATTTTTGGAGGCTGCAAAGCAGTAATCGTTCAGGGTAGGGAACTTAAAGAAAAATGTATTTTTACAACGTTGCATTTTTATTAGCATTATTTTTGTCCATGTTGTACGTAATGCATTACGAGAAGCATTTTGATGTCTGCATTACGGCTATTTTTCTGCTGATTCCGATCAGTAATCTCGGATTTATTATCCGTGCGAGTTCGGAAACGCTTTCCCAGGCGATGCTTGCAAACAGCATTATTTATATGGGCGGGTGCTTCCTTCCTTTCTTTCTGACTTTTTCCATCCTGAGTCTGTGCGAGTTTAAGGTCAGACCGTTTTTGCGAACATCGATTCTTTTCGTAAACTCGCTGTTGTTTTTCTTCATCCTGACAACGGATACGAACCATCTGTTTTACAGTTCGGTCAGCTTCGTCAAGGAAGACGGAATCAGCGTTCTTGAGAAAACTTACGGGCCTTTGCATACCGTGTATTATGTTTTGATAATCCTGTATATGCTGGCTGCGTTTATTGCCCTTATCTACTCGTTTTTCAAAAGACAGCATGTTTCCAGAATCATGCTGATTCTCCTGGTATTACCGGAAGTGTTTACCATGATCGGTTTCTTCGGTAGCAAATTTCACGGGCTGACTCTGGAACTGACCCCGTATGCGTTTGTCTTTGCGCAAATCGTATATCTGATTATTTCAAGCCGAATGATGTTATACAAAACCAGTGACATGGCGGTGGAAACCCTCCTGGAGAACGGGGAGAACGCATTTGTGCTGATCGATAAAAAATACCGTTACCTAGGAAGCAACAACACCGCGAGACATGTCCTGAAAGAACTTGATGAACTTCCGATTGACCGTCGCCTCGACAAAAACGAACCTTTGAAAAAAACACTGATTCACTGGATCAAATGCTTTGAAGAGGATCCGAAAAACGGGGATAACATGTATATCCAGAAAAACCCGGAGAATCCGGAGGATTATCACGTTTACAACATACGGGTCGACAATCTGATTGTCGGCAAGAAGGATGTGGGATATCAGGTTTTCCTCTTCGACGATACCGAAGACGTCAAATACATTAAACTTTTAAATAACTACAACTTCGAGCTCGAAGGAGAAGTGGAGAAGAAGACGAAGCGTATCGTCGAGATGCACGATAACCTGATATTGAGCATGGCGACCATGGTTGAAAGCCGCGACAACTCCACGGGCGGACATATCAAGCGTACCAGTGAAGGTGTCAAGATTCTGATTGAGGAACTTAAGAAAGATCCGAAATTTCAGATTACGGATGAATTCTGCAGAAACATTATCAAGGCGGCGCCCATGCATGACCTCGGTAAAATCGCCGTTGATGATGCGATTCTTCGCAAACCGGGCCGTTTCACCCCCGAGGAATTCGAGGAGATGAAGAAGCATGCCAAGGAAGGCGCACGAATCGTGCACGAGATTTTAAAAGATACGGACGATCAGGACTTCCGTATTCTGGCGGAAAATGTGGCACATTATCATCACGAACGTTTCGACGGTTCCGGTTATCCGGAAGGCATAAAGGGCGAGGAAATTCCTTTCGAGGCAAGAATCATGGCCATAGCGGATGTATATGATGCCCTTGTCAGCAAACGTGTTTACAAGGAAAGCATGTCTTTCGAAGAGGCGGATAAAATTATCATGGACGGAATGGGAACGCATTTCGATCCGCAGCTGAAAGAGATTTATATAGCAGCCAGACCGAAACTGGAAGCTTACTACAAATCGCTGGATGAATAATGCAGTTTTATAAACAAAAGAAAGAGTAACGAAACAGGGATAAGAAAATGAGAATCGGAATGGGATATGACGTACACCGGCTTAGCGAGAATCGGGATCTGATTATCGGCGGTGTGAAAATCGATTATGAAAAGGGCCTTCTGGGACATTCGGATGCGGACGTACTGCTGCATGCGATTTCGGATGCGCTGCTTGGTGCGGCTGCACTGGGTGACATCGGGAAGCATTTTCCGGATACAGATGAAAAATACAAAGGCATTTCAAGTCTGATCCTTTTAAAACATGTCGGAGAACTCCTCGAAGAAGAAGGATATTTAATCAACAATATCGATGCCACCATCATCGCCCAGGCTCCGAAAATGAGACCCTATATTGACGAGATGAGGAAAAATATCGCTCAGACACTGGGACTTCACATTTCACAGGTAAATGTAAAAGCCACAACGGAAGAGGGGCTCGGATTTACCGGAACGGGAGAAGGAATCTCTTCGCAGGCGGTCTGCCTGATTTCGGAAGTCAGTGAACTTACTTCCTATGCGGTTACGCAGGGCTGCGAAGGCTGCAGCGGCTGCGGAAAGAATTTTGACGGCAGTGATGCAAAGAAGGGTACAAATGCTGACGGAACCGGCGGAGGAGATGACCCCGTAATCATCCGTACTCTGTGCTGACGAGGTGAAAAAATGGAAATCGTTTATCTGGCGGAAGGAGACAATCTGGTCTTTGCCGGAAAAGAGAATATGGAAACCGTAAGCTCTCTGTATCTGGCACCGCATTATATGAATAACGGAGACGAACTTTGTGAAATCCGGAATGTTTTTACGAAGGAGAAATTCCGAAGACGCGGCAACATGGATGCGCTGATGAAAGAAGCCTTCTTATGTATGCAAAGCGAGAGAGAACCTTATACGTTTTTAAGACCTATGGCAGAGAAGTTCTTTACTCCTTACGGATTCGTCAAAGTGGAAGAACATGACGGAATCCGGATTAACGGACTACGTTTGTCGGACGATTTGCTGAAAAAAGCAAATGAGAACGACGGTGAATTTCATGTACTCGTGAAGGAATCAGAAGATTATCTGTTATGTCCGGTCAAAGAGGAGAATAAAGAAGAAGTTGCGGATTTTATCAATGCTTCCTGCAGGGATTCTTCCGACTGTTATATTCTTCAGTCCGCACATACGGTGATGAATATCAAAAAGAGCTGCAAAGAAAAAGGCGGTAATCTTGTAACCGTAAAGTGCAGGGGAAAACTGGTCTGTGTCTTTGCGTATTCTTTGGTAAAACAGGAAATTGTAAACGAAGATGACGGCAAAACAACGGCATTTTCCGACAAGAGGGTATCATTTGCAATTTTTGCCGACGGATTCAAAAAGGACGATTTGTTTCTTACAGATCCCGATAACCGGTCCGTAATGGCAAGAATCATCGATGTAAAAAGCATGCTTTCCAAGGTGGTCTGTCCGAAGGAATTTGTAATGGTGCTTCGGATCTTCGATGAAAGAATCGTGGAGAATGCGGGACTTTACGTGCTGCACTGCGGACCGATGGGCGGTAATCTAACCGCAATCCGGATCGGAGACGAGCAGATGAAAAACGCCGAGGGAGAGAAGCTCTCCGCGGAAGGGGAGGTCACGATTGAAAATCTGACCAGATTTCTGTTCGGTTTCCGCAAAGCGCAGGACTGTTTCAAGATTTACGTGAAGTCCAAAGAAGAAGAGTGTTTCGCAAATCTGAATGCGCTGAAGTGCTTTGAAAAACCGCTTATTCTCTGCGACTGACGGTGGCAGGATTATAATTGACGTTCGTTATGTAAACCATAGTTATGTCGACCTAATTTATGTTAACCAAATTATGTCAACCAAAGTTATGTAACCTAAATTTATGTAAACAATATTATGTAAATCAAGTTATGTAAACAAAATATAAAATTATGTAAACCAAAGCAAGAAAACATCCAAATAAAAGTGGGCAGGAGTATTTCGGTTATGTAAACCGAATGGAAATATAAAATGGGAATTATTTCAAGAATTAAAAAAGAAACAGCGATAATAAGAGAGCGGGATCCGGCAATTCATTCCAATATGGAGGTTTTTCTGTATCCCAGTTTTCGTGTGATGATGCATTATCGACTGGCGCATAAATTTTATCTTCACAGGCATTATTTTATCGCAAGACTGATTTCCCAGAGGGCGGTGCGCAAAACGGGAATTGAGATTCACCCCGGTGCGACCATCGGCGAGGGACTTTTCATTGACCACGGAAACGGCGTTGTAATCGGAGAGACGGCGATTATCGGAAACAACGTAACGCTTTATCAGGGCGTTACTCTGGGAGGTACCGGAAAAGAGCACGGGAAACGTCATCCGACGCTTAAGGACAATGTAATGGTTTCCTGCGGCGCGAGGGTACTCGGCTCCTTTACGGTCGGAGAGAATTCCAAAATCGGTGCAGGCAGCGTGGTATTGAACGAAGTGCCGCCGAACTGTACCGTGGTCGGCGTTCCGGGCCGTATCGTAAAACGTGATAACGTGGCAATCCCGAGAGAGACGCTGGATCAGATTCATCTTCCTGACCCCGTTATGGATGATATCAACCGTCTGTCGAAGGAGAATAAGGAACTGAAAGAACGGCTGGATGAGCTGGAAAAGTGTTTGTCCGCAATCGGAAATCAGACGGTTTAAACAGCCGGATAAACGACAAATGTAGTATAAAAAAGTTATAAAAGAGGATTCAACATGCAAATTTACAACACACTGAAAAAGAGAAAAGAAGAGTTTGTTCCCATTGAGGAAGGAAAAGTAAAAATGTACGTCTGCGGACCTACCGTGTATAACCTGATTCATATCGGCAACGCACGTCCCATGATGGTTTTCGATACCGTCAGACGTTACATGGAATACAAAGGATATGAAGTAAACTATGTTTCCAATTTTACGGACGTGGATGATAAAATCATCAAAGCGGCAAACGAAGAGGGCGTGGATCCTTCCGTCATTTCCGAGCGTTACATCGCGGAATGCAAAAAGGACATGGAGTCTTTAAACGTAAAAGCCGCAACCACACATCCGAAAGCAACCGAAGAAATCGACGGAATGCTTGATATGATTCAGACCCTGATTGACAAGGGATATGCTTATGTGGCAAAGGACGGCACCGTTTATTACAGTACCCGCAAGTTTAAGGACTACGGCAAGCTTTCCCATAAAAACCTGGATGATTTACAGGGCGGTATGCGTTCCCTTCTGGTTTCCGGCGAGGATCAGAAGGAAGATCCGCTGGATTTTGTACTCTGGAAGCCGAAAAAAGAGGGCGAGCCTTTCTGGGTATCTCCCTGGTGCGAGGGACGTCCCGGCTGGCATATCGAATGCTCCGTTATGAGCCGTAAATATCTGGGCGAAGAGATTGATATTCATGCCGGCGGAGAGGATCTGATTTTCCCTCATCACGAGAATGAAATCGCACAGTCCGAGGCGGCCAACGGAAAGCCTTTTGCAAAGTACTGGATGCATAATGCATTCTTAAACATCGACAATAAGAAAATGTCCAAATCCCTCGGTAACTTCTTTACCGTGCGTGACATCATCGAAAAATACGACCCGCAGGTACTGCGCTTCTTCATGTTGTCCGCACATTACAGAAGCCAGCTGAATTTCAGCGCGGATTTAATGGAAGCGGCTAAAAATTCCCTGGACAGAATCCTGACCGCAGCGGACCGTGCCAGGGATTTTGCAGCGAAAGCTACCGGCGAGGAACTTACGGATGCGGAAAAGGCAATGCTGGAGGAATCCAAACAGTACCGCGCCAAATTTGAAGAAGCCATGGATGACGACTTCAATACAGCGGATGCGATTGCTGCCGTTTTTGAACTGGTAAAATTCATGAACACAAACATCACGGAAGAGACATCACTTGCCTTCGATGCCGTTCTGATTGAAGAATTAAACGGCCTTTGTGATATTTTAGGCATTAAGACCGAGCGCAAGGCGGAACTGCTGGATGCCGATATCGAGAAGCTGATTGAGGAAAGACAGGCGGCAAGAAAAGAGAAGAACTTTGCAAGAGCCGATGAAATCCGTAACGAACTTCTTGCAAAGGGAATTGTTCTGGAAGATACCAGAGAGGGCGTAAAGTGGAAGAGAGCATGAACGGTAAAGTAAATACCGAAAGCATGTCTTTTCATAAAACGGTGGAAGATGTCTTTGCGCTTCCGAAACAGGATATCCGGAATGCGACTCCTCTTACCCTGGCTTTTGTGGGGGACAACGTATACGATCTTGTGGTACGGACCGCTTTGTATGAAAACGGAAACCGTAACTTAGATTCCATGCATAAGAAAAAAAGCAGCATCGTAAAGGCATCCGCTCAGGCATGGGTTGCAGACTATCTTTTGAATAACGGTCTTTTTACCGAAGAGGAAGCGGAGTATTACCGCAAGGGAAAGAATGCCAAGAGCCTTTCCCATGCCAAAAATTCCAATCTTTCGGATTACCATAAAGCCACCGGATTGGAATGCGTGATGGGGTATCTTTATCTGACGGAACGGGAACACCGTGCTGTTGAATTATGTAAACTTGGAATCGATGCATATATGGTAGTCAGCGGAAACAGTAAATAGATAGGACGAATAAAATGGGATTTCACGAATTTACAATCGAAGGCCGGAATGCGGTGATGGAAGCTTTTCGGAGCGGAAAGTGCATTGATAAGCTTTATGTTCTCGACGGCTGTCAGGACGGACCCGTGCTTTCCATCAAAAGAGAAGCGAAGAAGCAGGATACCATCATCCGTTATGTTGACAAAGACCGCCTGGATCAGCTTTCCCAGACCGGAAAACACCAGGGAGTCATTGCCTATGCGGCTGCATATGAATATGCCGAAGTGGAAGATATTCTGAATGCGGCAAAAGAAAAGGGAGAAGCGCCTTTTATTCTTCTTTTGGATAATATCGAAGATCCGCATAATCTGGGTGCCATCATCCGTACCGCACATCAGGCGGGGGCTCACGGCATCATCATTCCGAAGAACCGTGCTGTGGGACTGACCGCAACGGTGGCAAGAACTTCGGCGGGGGCTTTGAATTATATTCCCGTAGCGAAAGTCACCAACCTTTCCAAAACCATCGACGAGTTAAAGAAAGAAGGTCTGTGGTTTGCTGCAGCGGATATGGACGGAGAGGTGATGTATGACGCAAATCTTTCCGGTGCCATCGGACTGGTAATCGGCAGCGAGGGAGAGGGCATTTCGAGACTGGTAAAGGAAAAATGCGATTTTACGGTTTCCATTCCCATGAAAGGCCGGATTGACTCCTTAAATGCATCGGTAGCGGCGGGAGTTTTGTGTTATGAGATTTTAAGACAGCGCAGAGGATGAAATTTTAAATCATGTGTACAGGGGCGGAATATAACAACAATACGGACGAAGAACTGATTCTTCGCCTGCGGCGCGGAGAAGAAGATATTATGGATTATCTTCTGAACAAGTATAAAAATCTGGTCAGATCGCAGGCAAAATCATTTTATTTAAAAGGTGCGGACGAACAGGACCTTCTTCAGGAAGGCATGATCGGGCTGTTTAAGGCCATCCGTGATTACGATGAAAAAAAGGATGCTTCCTTCGCAACCTTTGCAAAACTCTGCGTTTCCAGGAACGTCTGCTCGGCGGTCGAGAGGGCGAACCGTAAAAAACAGGAACCGTTAAACAGTTTCGTTTCTCTGGAATCTTCGGCGGAAGAAGAAGGCTATTCGGAGGGAAATAATTATTCGGAGGCCGCCATGAGACGACTCGGCATGGATGATCCGGAATTTATTCTGATTGACCGGGAGAGTACCGACCGTTTAAAAAGCGATTTAATTCGGGAATTAAGCCCGATGGAACGCAAGGTGTTCGAGCTTCTTTTGTCCGGCTTCGATTATGTGCAGATTGCCGGAGCCCTGAACAGGGAGCCGAAATCCGTGGACAATGCAATCACCCGGATTCGCGGGAAAGCAAAACGTATTTGCGGATAAAGAAAAAAGTGCACTTTGTCGTTGACAAACAAAATGATAGTATGATATTATAGTCCTCGGCGTTAAAAGCGTGCTGATGTGGCTCAGGTGGTAGAGCGTCGCCTTGGTAAGGCGGAGGTCACGGGTCCGAGTCCCGTCATCAGCTGAAGGGTATCTGTTTGCAGGTACCCTTTTTTTGTGCTATAATTTATATGTGGATTTTTGGGCACGAAGCGATTGGACGGGAATGGATCCGAAATCGCCTGCGGACCGAAAAAGGGGGAGAATACAGAATGGAAAAATCAATAAAAATAACAGCAATTCTTTCGGGAGTTTTATACACGCTTTCATCTGTCTTTTCAAGCGTGCTGATGCCCATTTTTGTAATTTTTTACAGAGGATACGGAGGATTTGATTCGGAAGGAGCGGCAGTCATTGCTGCCCTCAGTGTTTTCAGAGGCTTCCTTGCAATTGTCGTTATGATTATATTCATGATTCTGATGATTCATGCGTCAGATTCCATGAATGAGGGAATCGGAGTGGAAGTGACGGGATTGGTTTTGATCGGCGGTCTGGGTTCTGTTTTTTCGCTGATAGGCCATTTCATCCTCACATATTTCTCAAGATTCTGGGGGGCAGAGATTTATGCCGGCATAGCAGCCGTGAACAATGCACAGTCTTTTGTTTCGCCGATTATTTCCGCCGCCATAACGCTTTTGATAGCATCATTTGTGATTTCCATTTGCAGAAAGAAAGTGGTGATTCCGCTTCTTTACGACAAAGGATTGGTTGAAACGGATGAGGATTCTCAGGTTTAAAGGAGTATAAAAAATGTTTTGCAGTCAGTGTGGACAAAAACTGAATGATGATGCGAAATTCTGCGCCCGTTGCGGCGCAAGGGTAATTACGTTTGACGATACGCCGGCACCCGAGGCTGCGGCATTGGAACCGGCAGCAGCACCCGAGCCT
>DLBG01000068.1:0-6708 GCA_002494135.1 Lachnospiraceae bacterium UBA7027 | reverse complement strand
CAGCAGCACCCGAGCCTGCAGCAGTAGCGGCACCTGAACCCGCAGTGGCAGCAACACCTGCACCTGCACCCGTTGTCATGGATGAAATCCCTCATACGGAGGAACCGATCAACGCATCGATACCGGTAGCGGCAGCGCAGGGCGCGGTTCCCTATCCGGCGCAGACATACGCAGCACCCGGCGCGGCACCGCAAAAACCCAAAAAGAAAAAGAAGAAAGTATGGCTCGTAATTCTGCTTGTTTTACTCTGCCTCTTCTTGGCATTCCTTCTGATTGCGCTTATCCTTGTGGCTGCTTTTATCAAGCCGATCAGGAGTTATGTGGAAAAGGTAAAGGATTCCGGTTTCGTGGAAACTTCGTTCTTTGAAGGAGACGAATCCGAAACGCCTTCGGAAGATGAATCGGAGAACCCTTCGGAGGAGATTACGCCTTTTGGCGGCACGGAAGATCCGTTCGGAAACAGAGAATCTTTGGGACCCGTATCCGATGAAGACATCTCCGGCCTTACCCTGAAAGGGAATGTGGCCATTACCAAAGTCTCCGGTGCGGAAGAAATGATTCGTTACATTCAGGAAGTGAACGGAAAAATGCTTACGGAAGAGGAGATGAACCGGGTACGCATGCCGGATATTTTCTCTGCCATGGATCAGTTTGAAATGATCATCAAGGATTATGATGATGTACAAAACGGATGGGCGATTACCTTCCCCGTGGCTTCCGGATCGGAATGCAAACCCGTCAGCCTGGGCATCCGCGATTTTATAAAAGACGGAGAAACGCTGAATCCGATTCGCATTCATCTTGAAGACAACAAGTTCTCGATTCAGAGACAGGTAGCGGACAAGGATGAGGCCTTTGCAAAACAGATTTTCCCCGAGTACAGTTCCAAAATGTCAAACGGAACGTACGGGATTATGTTAAGCGGTGATTTTGCGAGAACCGAAGACGAAGACGGTGAAGAAGTGTACTCCGTCAGCGGTTATATGCAGATTATGCTCTGGTATGATACCATGTCGGAGCCGTACACGATTATGTACCATTATGATGCTTCCACAAACAAAGAAGACGGGGATAAGAAATGAGACCGGTAAACCCGAATGCGACAAAGGAAGCCTGCGAACTTTTGGAATATCTTTATGAGAATGCGGGACGTGCCGTCATCAGCGGGCAGCATACCCAGACGGTTCCCATGGAGGAAGTTTCCTACCTGCATGAAGTAACCGGGAAATATCCGAAACTGCAGGGGTTTGAGCTTCTGGGCTATTCCCCGAACGTAAACTATGAAGACGCTTCCGAAGCATGCATTACCGAAGTAAAAGAGAATCTGAACACGGTCGAGACGGCAATTAAGTGGGCAAAAGAAACGGACGGAATCGTATCCTACTGTTTTCACTGGTTTTCTCCAATCGGCGGACATGATAAAAGTTTCTATCAGAAAAATACCGATTTCGACGCAAGACGAATTCTGGCAGAAGGTTCGGACGAAGAGAAGAGTTTTTATTCGGATCTGCGTATTATCGGTGATTTACTGAGAAAGTTTCAAAACGAAAACATTCCCATTCTCTGGAGACCGTTTCACGAAGCGGACGGAGACTGGTTCTGGTGGGGCTCGAAAGGCCACGAAACCGGGAGGGATTTATATATTAAAATGTATCATTTCTTCGTGGACGAACTGCATCTTAATCATTTGCTCTGGGTGTGGAATTCTCCGGCGCCGGAAGGCTACCCGGGAGATGAGTATGTCGATGTCATTTCAAGGGATGTCTATTTAACGCCCGGAACCAAAACCGATTACAAAAAGGAATACGAAGAACTGATCCAGATTACCGATGCACCGAAAGTTGCGGCTCTGGGGGAAGTGGGACTGATTCCGGATATGGAAATCTGGGAAAAGAGCAAAGTTCCGTGGGCTTATTTTATGACCTGGTCCAAGGAATTCTGTATGACGGAAGAATATAATACGAAAGAGGATTTTAAAAAGAACTATGCCTCGCCTTATATGATTACAAGGCAGAAGTAGGAGACAGACAATGAAAATCAACAAGAAAACCCTAAACGCCGTTATGTACGGTGTCATTATCGTTCTGGTAATCGGAATCGGCGTATCGGCCGTTAAGCTGCTTACAAGGCCTAAAATCGTTGAGCAGCCGCAATCCTCATCATCCGAAACCGTGGAAGCTTCCATTATTTTCTACGAGGAAAGTTCCGAGGCGGTAGACTTAGCCGACATCGTAGTCCGTGCGAGAGTCATTGATGACAATATCAACGTCCGCAGCGGACCGGGTACCGATTTTGAACGTTACGGAAGTGCATACTACGGAAATACACTGGAATACATTTCCCAGAGCCACAACGGATGGACGAAGATCATTTATGACGGGGAAGAAGCGTATATCTACAGCGAATATATAGAGCTGGTTCCCATGGTAGTCAACGTGGAAGGAGAATTCACCGAGTATCTCGGAGCGGATGCCCCGACGGCGGAAGAAATGATCAAGTGGTCCGATGCGGCGGAAGAACCCGCGGAAGGGAACGGAAACTAAAACAGGAACATTATTCCGGACAGAATAAACCAAAACAGAGCATTAACAGAGCATTGAAAAAGGCACGCAACCGCGTGCCTTTTATTTTGCATTTAAACCCATTTACGGGCTTTTTATCGCCTGCCTTAATTGCCCTGCTGTTCTGCCTGTAAAGCAGCTTCTGCGGCTGCCTGACGACGCTGTTCAAGTTCTTCCATCTGCTGCTGGATGATTGCCTGTGCATTCGGTTTAAGGAAGAATTCCGTGTTGTGAGGGCACATACGGGATTTTGCCAGCGAGTATTCGCTCTGGATGGTATTCAGGGTTTCGGAAGGATGAAGTTCCGTTACACCTTCCACCTTGAACGGACAGTTTGCACATGCGGGAAGTCCGCAGTATTCGCAAATGGATCCCACGTAGTGTACGTCGCAGGAAGCGGTGGGAACGGTTCCCGGAGCAAAATATTCGCTCTTTAAGCATCCGTCGCAAAGACCGGGAATCGGAAGCTTTCCGGACTTGGAACATACGGTTGCCCTTACAATTCCGGACGGAACAGGGAAGGACTTCTTCTCCAAATCGGAGTGGATTCTTGACATAACACCTCTCCAGAGCGTTTTTGCAAGGGTTCTGGAACCGTCGTTTGCAAGTTTTTCGTTGTTATCGAATCCGGCCCATACCGTAGCGGTATAGTAAGGCGTATATCCGGCAAACCATACGTCGTTGTAATCGGAAGTCGTACCTGTTTTACCTGCGATGGGCATTCCGCCGAAGTTAACCGCGGTACCGGTACCGGAAGTAACGGTGCTGACCATGGCATCGGTCAGAAGGAAAGCGGTGGTTTCTTTTAATACGCGGATTCCTTCCTGCTGGGTCTTGTCCAGGATGACGTTTCCGTCATGGTCAAGAACCTTGGTATAAAGGGTGGGTTTCATGTAAAGACCCTGATTGGCGATGCAGGCGTAAGCTCCGTTTAATTCCATATTGGTAACACCGTCGGTCAGACCGCCGAGTGCAAGGGATTCGTTCATATCGCCGAGTACACGTCCGTCTGCAGTGGTTCTTGAGTCAACCAGAGTGGTGAAACCGAATTTCTTTAAATAATCGTAAGAAAGTTTCGTGGAAATCTGCTGGATGGTTTTTACCGCCACGATGTTAATCGACTGCTCGATACCGTAACGAAGAGAGCAGATTCCGCGGTAGGAATTTCCGTACCAGTTGTTGACCGGACGTCCGTTGGAATAGGAGTGGGGTTCATCCACTTTCACATCCGCAAGGGTAAGTCCAGCGGAGTCGAATGCAGGGGCATAAACCGCAACGACCTTGAATGTGGAACCGGGCTGACGGTAGGTATTGGAGGCACGGTTTAAGGTTCTGGATGCAAGTTTCGGTCCGCGGCCTCCGACCATGGCTACCACGTAGCCGGTGGACTGGTCTTCAACGGTTAAGGATACCTGAGGCTGAATGGTTAAGGAGATGCTTTCCGCACGGACTTCATCACCGTCTGCCATAACGGCCGCTTTGTATTCCTCGATGGCGGCATTGGCATCTTCTTCGGTTTTATATAAAGAATTGAATTTCTTGTCAAACTGTTTAAAGTAAGTCTGGAACATCTCGGGAGAGTGGTTTTCCACGGTTCCGTCCGCCTTGTCGATGGTTAAGTTGTAGGACAGAAGATAGGAGAAGTTCTTGGGATAGTTGTCTTCGTTTCCGAATACTTCATCCGCAATGGCCTGAATCTGCGGATCCATGGTGGTGTAAACCTTTAAACCGCCGCTGTAAAGCATACGGTATGCCTGCTGGGAATCATAACCGGCGATGTTCTGTAAATCTTCGACAAGCTGTTCGGTTAACTCATCCACAAAATAAGTGTTTACGGAATTTACAATCATGGACTGGTTTACGGTCTGAATTCTGGCATAAACGTCATCCGCCATGGCTTCCTGATATTCCGCATCGGTGATAAAGCCCTGATCTTTCATGTACTGCAGGACGATGTCACGTTTTTCCTTATTCTTGTCGGGATGGGAAATGGGGTTGTAGCCGGAAGGGTTCTGGGTGATACCGGCAATTACCGCGCATTCGGAAAGGTTCAGCTGATAAACCTGTTTGCCGAAATAACGCATGGAAGCAGCCTGGACACCTAAGGTGTTCTGACCGAGGTTGATTGTATTCATGTAAAGTTCCAGAATTTCTTCCTTGGAAAGCTCACGCTCGATGGATACCGCAAGATACTGTTCCTGAATCTTACGCTTGATTTTTGCCATATTGTCGCTTTCCGTTACCCATCCTTCGAAAACGTTGTTCTTCAAAAGCTGCTGGGTGATGGTGGAAGCACCACGGTTTAATTTTTGAGTCTGTAACGCGTCCACGGCAGCGGCAGCGATACCTTCGATATCGATACCGTTATGATTGTAGAAACGTCTGTCCTCGATTGCCACGAATGCATCCGCAAGGTTCTGGGGGATTTTATCCATGGATACGTAGGTACGGTTGGAATTCTCCGCAATCAGCTTGGTCATCTCATGACCTTCGGCATCGTATACAAGGGTGGCATAGCCCTGGGGAACGACATCCAGAGAGGAGATATCGGGAGAGGAACTGATAATACCGTTGAAAGCTCCGAGACCGACGCAGACACCGCCGACAATAACGGCTGCAATGCTGAGTAAGAGGAGTTCCAGCAGGATTACAAGTCCCATTTTTTTAAATTTTACACCTCTTGAAATTAGCTCATTCTGAAGTCTGGAAACACTTCGTCTTCCGTAATTCATAATTTGCCTTTCCGGTTCCGCCTTTCGGAACCTGTCCGCATAGATACCGTTATTATATCGCAAAACATAGATATAGGGAAGAAAAAGTTACAATCCTTGAAACGGACACATTATGTATGATAGAATGGATGCGTTATGAAAATCTTAATTACCCCCGGTGTCGGGGAAATCGAAGAGAAGAAATCGAAATTCATTGCCCACTTAAAATCGGTTTCCACGGAAGAGGAAGCAGTGCGGTTTTTCGAGGAAATAAAGAAGCAGTACTGGGACGCAAAGCATAACTGTACGGCCTATGTCATAGGAAAGGATGCTTCCCTGACCCGCTGCAGTGACGACGGAGAACCCTCCCAGACGGCGGGAAAACCGATGTTAAATGTGCTTCTGCATTCCGAAGTGAGAAATGTGGCCTGTGTGGTGACCAGATATTTCGGCGGGGTCCTGCTCGGGACGGGCGGTTTAATCAAGGCCTATTCCGATGCCGTGACGGATGCGCTTTCCAAAAGCACCATCGGGGAGGAAACCGAAGGATGGGACATTCCTTTTACGGTGGATTACGTATCCTACGGGAAAATCAAATACGAATTCGAAAAACTTTCTTATGAAATCACGGATGCCGTCTTTGGCGAGAATATTACGGCGTCGGTAAAAGTTCCGAAGGACGAAAAGGACAGAATTTTAAAAATTCTGACCGATGTCACGAAGGGCGGTGCCGTAATCGGCGAAATTAAGGAATGCAGTATTCTTTCGGTGTTGAGCATAGAGTAACAACGGTTATTTTTGGGATAAAAGGAGAATCAAATCATGAGCATGGCGGATCAGATTTTTATCAATATGTGTAAGGACATTCTGGAAAACGGAACCTCCACGGAAGGCGAGAAGGTACGCCCTCACTGGGAGGACGGTGCTCCGGCGTATACGATTAAGCGCTTCGGCGTGGTTAACCGGTATGACCTTTCGAAGGAATTTCCTTTAATCACCCTTCGCAAAACGGCATTAAAATCAGCGACGGACGAAATGCTCTGGATCTGGCAGCAGAAGTCCAATAATGTGCACGATCTGCATTCCCATATCTGGGATTCCTGGGCGGATGAGAACGGTTCCATCGGCAAAGCGTACGGATATCAGATGAGTGTGAAACACCACTACAAAGAAGGGGATATGGACCAGGTTGACCGTGTTATTTACGATTTGAAGAACAATCCCTTTTCCCGCCGGATTATGACCAATATTTACGTGCATCAGGATTTAAGCGAAATGCATCTTTATCCCTGCGCATACAGTATGACGTTTAATGTTACCCAGAAGCCGGGAGAAGATAAGCTGACATTAAATGCAATCCTCAACCAGCGTTCCCAGGACGTGCTTGCGGCCAACAACTGGAACGTGGTTCAGTATGCGGTTCTGGTACATATGCT
>DLBG01000106.1 GCA_002494135.1 Lachnospiraceae bacterium UBA7027 | reverse complement strand
CTTACCGTTTGGCGATAGCCCTAAATCTCAAGTGCTGCCTCATTTATCGAAACAGCACTTGTTATTCTACATAATTCCAATATAAAATGCAAGAACTTTTTTGAAAATATCATGCAAAGACTAATTCTTTGCTTCCACCTTCTCATCGCCCCAAAAGAATACGGCGATGGTACCCGGGCCGGAATGCGCACCGATGGTCTTGCCGATTTCAAAAATCTGTACGCCGCCGTCGATACCGGTGATTCTCTCTTCGATGGCTTCCTTCATGATGCCTGCCTCATCCGGAGCATTAAAATGTCCGACAAAGCATTTGCCGTAGTATCCGGTGCCGTCCTTGGCATGTTCGATCATTTTATCCACGGTAGCCTGAATAATTTTCTTCTTGCCGCGAACCTTTTCGTAAACCTTGAGTTTGCCTTCCTTGTCAACGAACATCAGAGGGCAGATGTTTAACATGTTTCCGATGGCTGCGCTGGCTGCGGAAACACGTCCTCCGTTCTTTAAATATTTTAAATCGGTAACATAGAACCAGTGCTGCAGGTGGTCTCTGTTCTTTAAAACAAAATCCTCAAGCTCTTCCATGGTGGCCCCGTTGCACTTGCGCGTATAAACTTCATCCACCATTAAACCGAAGCCCGGAGCTGCCGCACGGGAGTCAACCGCAATGATTTTTCTCTCGGGGTATTTCTCTCTTAATTCTTCCACTGCCGCAACACAGGCATTGTATGCGCCGGAAAGACCGGAAGAGAATACAACATGGAAAACATCCCAGCCCTGCTGCAGGAAAGGTTCGAAGAATTCTTCATATTCCGCGGTGTTCGGCTGCGAGGTTTTCGGAACAACGCCTTTGTCCATCATCTCGGACAGTTCCTTTGTGGTCATTCCGTAACCAACCGTATCGGTTAACAGTTCGTCGTCATTCACCTGGAAGTGATAAGGAATATAGGGAATCCCGGTCTTTTCAAAATATTCTTTGCTTAAATCTGCAGGGGATTCGGTTGTGAGTAAAAAGTCGCTCATTGTCTTCCTCCGAAATGGTATATTCTGTGCGGTAATTCAACCGCTTTAAAAGTGTAACAAAAAAACAGGGGTTTGTAATGAAAAAATCAAATTCTTCTCAAAAACTTAAGAATTTGATTTTTTCCAACTTATCTTTCTTCCCGGAAGTATGGCAGTCCCAGGCTGGCCGGCGGCTGCGAATCCCGTTTGTTCCGCATGCTGGTAACAACCAGAACGATTAACGTTACCACATAAGGGATCATTTTATATAATTCCTTCAGTTCCATGTGATCCATGCCGGCGGGGATGTAAAGGTAGATGATGTACAGGCCGCCGAAAAGGATGGATGCGATAATACCGATGCCCGGTTTCCAGATGCAGAAAATAACAAGCGCGATGGCAAGCCATCCTCTGTCACCGAACGCATCGTTGGACCAGATACCGCTCGCATAATCCATAACATAGTAAAGACCGCCCAGTCCCGCAACCATACAGCCGATGCAGGTGGCCATGTATTTGTATGCGGTAACGTTGATACCTGCCGCATCCGCCGTTCCCGGATTTTCACCCACGGCGCGAAGATGAAGACCGGTTCTGGTCTTCTTTAATGCAAAGCCGGCATAAATCGCCAGAATAAAAGCGATATAGGCTAAAAAGCCGTAGCTTAGAAAAATCTTTCCGAACCACCCTAAATGATCCGCAAAAGGAAGAGAACAGCTGAAATAGGCACTGGTTCTCGAGAGCGCAATTGTCGGAACGTCGCTGCCGGAAAGTTTGATCAAGGAGCCTCCGAAGAAGTTGCCGAAGCCCACACCGAAGGTGGTCATCGCAAGACCGGTAACGTTCTGGTTGGCCCTTAATGTAACCGTTAAAAAGCAGTATAAAAGTCCCATTAAGAGGGAACCCAAAAGCGAGCACAGAATCGGAATCATAATGGCCAGAAAGCCCACCATCTGTCCTCCTCTGGTCGCCTGTTCGTAGGCAAATGCACCGATAACGCCGCAGATACCGCCCACGTACATAACGCCGGGGATACCGAGGTTTAAGTTTCCGGATTTCTCGGTGATGATTTCACCGGTACAGCCGTATAAAAGAGGAACGCTCTGTCCGATGGCTCTCGGAATAAATGCAACCAGATCGATCATGCTTTACCTCCTTTCTTACGGAACACAACCCTGTAACGAATAAAGAACTCACATCCGATGATAAAAAACAGGATGATGCCGGTGATAATATCACCGAAGCTCTGGTTCAAGCCGCAGGAGGTGGAAATCTCCGATGCCCCGTGCCCGAGCAGTATAATCAAAAGGCTTGCGCCCATCATGGCGAACGGATTAAACTGTGCCAGCCACGAAACCATAACCGCCGTAAATCCCTGACCGCCGGCCACGGTGGTGGTGATGGTATGGTGAATGCCGGAGACCAGTAAGAATCCGGCCAGTCCGCAGAGGCCCCCGGAAATAATCATCGTTCGGATGATTACAAGACCGGAACGGATTCCCGCGTAGCGTGCCGTCATTTCGCTTTCCCCGACAACGCTTATCTCATATCCGTGTTTTGTGAATTTTAAGTAAACATACATGCCGACCGTAACCAGAATCGCAATGATTATGATCAGAAGATATTTGTTTCCGACGGAAAACAGCCAGCCGGCATTGGTGTTCTGGTTGATGATACCGATTTTACCGGAGCCCTTGGGTACTTCCCAGAATATCGTAAAGAATGCCACAATCTGAATCGCTATGTAGTTCATCATCAGAGTCGACAGGGTTTCGTTGGTATTCCAGATGGCTTTGAAAATCGCCGGAATAGCACCCCACAATGCTCCGAGGCCGACCGCAGACAGCAGCATGATTAAAATCAGCACGGGATCCGGAAGTTTGTCCCCGAAGACGATCATGCAGGCCGCGGCACCCAGACCGCCGATTAAAACCTGGCCCTCACCTCCGATATTCCAGAATTTCATTTTAAATGCAGGGGTCAGTGCCAGCGCAATGATTAATAAAATTGCGGTATCCTGCAGGGTAATCCATACTTTTCTCGTGCTACCGAATGCACCCGAAAATACTGCGGAGAAAACCGCGAACGGGTTCATCTTCGTTGTAATCACCGTTACAACGGCACAGACAATCAAAGCCGCCACGATGGCAAGAAGCCGTACCAGCATCTGGTATTTAATCGGCATGGATTTACGTTTTACGATGTGGAACAAAGGCTCTGATTTCTTAGTTTTCATCGCTGCCTCCTTCCAGACTGGTCATCATAAGACCGACTTTATTCTTATCGGCTCCCGGTCCGTCAATCAGACCGCTTACCTTTCCTCCGCAGAGAACCAGAATCCGGTCCGAAAGTTCCAAAAGAACATCCAGATCTTCACCGACATAAACGACGGCGGAACCGGCTTCCTTCTGTTTATTGATCAGGTCGTAAATCTGATAGGAGGAATTGATGTCAAGACCTCTTACCGCATAAGCCGTAAGCAGTACCTTGGGCTTGGATGCGATTTCACGGCCGACCAGAATCTTCTGTACGTTACCGCCGGACAGATTCTTTACCGGCGTGGTAATACTCGGTGTTACGACGTTTAAATCCTCAACAACGGTTTCCGCAAGCTTTCTCGGTCCCTTCCGGTCGGTAAAAGGATTTAAGCTTCTTTTAATCACCTGCAGCGCTTCTGCCTTGTTCTTTTCCACCTGTTCTTCGACATACGGTCCGTTACGGAAGGAGCGGATCATCATGTTCTCCGCAATGTTCATGCTTCCGACCAGTCCCATGCCGAGACGGTCCTCGGGAACGAAGGAAAGTGCAATGCCCTTCTCCGAAATCTTTAACGGAGAAAGTTTCAAAAGGTCCGTTTTATCCCCGTTGTCTTCGATATAGAAAACCTTGCCTTCCACATTTTTCTGAAGACCTGCAATTGCTTCGAGAAGCTCCTTCTGACCGCTTCCGGAAACGCCGGCGATTCCCAGAATTTCCCCGCTGTTGGCGGTAAAGGAAACATCATCGATTTTCACGACACCCTCTTCGTCGCGAATGGTCAGATGACTGATTTCAATCCGGGGTTTGGGATCCACGGGAGTTTTTCTCGTAATATTCAAAGATACGGCATGTCCGACCATCATATCGGTCATCTTCTGGACATCGCAGTCTGCTGTGTCCATTTCGCCGATGTACTGTCCTTTGCGTAAAACGACAACGCGGTCGGAAACTTCTTTTACCTCATGCATTTTATGCGTAATGATAATAACCGATTTGCCGTCATTTCTCATTCTCCACATAACAAGGAAAAGCCGTTCCGCTTCCTGCGGGGTCAGAACCGCCGTCGGTTCATCCAGAATCAGAATGCTGGCACCGCGGTACAAAACCTTCATGATTTCCACGGTCTGTTTCTCCGAAACCGTCATATCATAGACTTTTTTCTTCGGATCGATGACAAAGCCGTACTTATCGCAAATCTCGCGGATTTTTGCTTCGGCCGCCTTTAAGTCCAGTTTCCCGGGAAGGCCGAGAATAATATTCTCCGTGGCGGTTAAGACGTCCACCAGTTTAAAATGCTGGTGTACCATGCCGATTCCGAGATTCAGCGCATCTTTCGGATTGGCAATCGTAACTTCCTTTCCGTCTATAAAGATGCTGCCCTCGTCCGGATAATAAATTCCGGAAATCATATTCATAAGGGTCGTCTTTCCGCTTCCGTTTTCGCCGAGAAGAGCCAGAATCTCGCCTTTATTTACGCTCAGGGAAATGTTGTCGTTTGCCACAACAGTGCCAAAGCGCTTGGTAATGTTCTTTAATTCGATTGCTTTTTCGCTCATAACCGAAATCTCCAGGGAAACCGTCTGATACGTTTTCCGTTGTCGTAAAAAGTAAAAGAAAGGCGGTAGCAAAACCGCCTTTCTATTTTAGCAAGTATTTGAAATACTAGCAAGTCATTAGTACTTCTGATCGAGAAGAGTAATGCCGTCAATATTTACGTTGAAATAAGGAGCGGAACGGAAGCCTTCACCGGACTCTGCAAAGTAGCCGTTGGTGATTACTTCGTGATCCGGAGTGTAATCCGCATCGGTATCCACGTCTGCTTCGAAGCTGTCAAGCTGCTTTCCGTCAACGGTAAAGGTTGTGATATCAAATACATGAATCTTGCCTGCCATTAAGTCAGCCTTTACTTCATCGATCTTTTCCTGGGTTCCTTCTGCTGCCGCACTGCCGAGTTCAGTTAAAGCTACGGAGCCGGTTGCAAGGGTACCGGTATAATCGGTGGGAATTGCCTTACCGTCTTTGATGTTCTGGAGTGCCAGTTTGAAGTAAGGTACCCAGTTGATTCTGGAAGAAATGATAAAGGTGTTGGGACATGCATCAACGGTGGAACCGTTGTAGGATACATCGGGAACGCCTGCGTTCTCACATGCGGTGGGTGCACCCATGGAGTCAGCATGCTGGGAAATCAGTACGCAGCCGCCGTTGATTAACTTCGTTGCTGCTTCCTTCTCAGCGGTCTCATCATACCAGGAACCGGTAAAGGTTACATCCATGGTAGCGGACGGACACTGGGAACGAACGCCTAAGAAGAAAGAGGTATAACCGGAGATAACTTCCGCATAGGTGTACGCTCCGATGTAACCGATTTTACACTGATCTTCGGTAATCTTTCCGGCTGCAATCATCTCGTTTAACTTCATTCCTGCAGCAACACCTGCAAGATAACGTCCTTCGTAGATGGAAGCGAAAGCGTTGTGATAGTTGTCAAGGCCTTCGGTATGTGCCTTGGTTCCGGTAGCGTGGCTGAACTGAACGTCGGGATACTCTTTTGCTGCCTGGATCATGTAATCTTCATGACCGAAGCTGTCTGCAAATACGAAATCGCATCCTTCGTCGGCAAGTTCGCATGCCGCGTTATAGCACTCCTGGCCCTCGGGAATATTGGTTTTGATGACATACTCAACACCAAGTTCCTCGCAAGCCTCTTTGGCTGCGTTGATGAAGTTTAAGTCGTAGGTGGAATTCTCATCATGAAGGAAAATAAAACCGGCCTTCAAACCGTTTCCATCTGCCTTCTTTCCGTTACCGGTACATGCGGTGAGGCCAAGTACCATCGTACAGATTAAAAGTACGCTTAAAAACTTTTTCATAATATCCTCCCTGAAAAAAGCTAATCTTTTGTGACAGTGAAAGTATAGTACAGGAAGCGCGAAAAAACAATGAATCGCGGCCCGAAAAAATAACTAAAAATAAGCGCCGCGGGCGTTTAAAAAGATTGAAAATAGACAATTCGGGTGCTATGATTCTTGTTAGATTCCGGCATATTATGTCATAAGAAGGGAGACTCATTTATGAAAATCCTTGAAGAAAGAATCATAAAGGACGGTATTGTAAAAGAGGGAAATGTCTTAAAGGTCGACTCCTTTTTGAATCACCAGATGGATGTGGAACTGTTCCATGAAATGGGAATGGAATGGAAGCGTCTGTTCGCGGATAAACCCATCAATAAAATACTGACCATCGAGGCTTCCGGCATCGGCATCGCCTGCGTTGCGGCCGAGTGTTTCCATGTTCCCGTGGTATTCGCAAAGAAAGCCCAGAGCATCAATCTCGACGGAGAGATGTACACCTCAAAGGTGGAATCCTTCACGAAAAAGAAAGTTTACGACATCATCGTTTCAAAGAAGTTCTTAGGCCCCGACGATCACATTCTGATTATCGACGACTTCCTTGCAAACGGCTGCGCGGTCATGGGTCTCATTGATTTAATCAATGCCTCCGGAGCAACTCTCGAGGGTGTCGGCATCGCCATTGAGAAAGGGTTCCAGAAAGGCGGGGCCGAAATCCGCGCAAAGGGTATTCCCCTTGCATCCCTTGCCATCGTGGATTCGATGGATGCCGCTACGGGTAAAATCACCTTCGGAACACGCTAATAGTCCGGCATACAAAAACCCCGCGTAACATACGCGGGGTTTTCTTATAAGGGAAAAATCCCTTTTTATGCCTGAGGTGCTGCAGGAGCTGCAGGTGCGGGAGCAACTGCGGGCTGATCGGATGTGCAGTGAGGGCACTTCGTAGCTTCGATGTTGATTTCGGACTTGCAGTAAGGGCAAATCTTCGTCGTGGGAGCTGCTACCTCTGCTTCTGCTTTCTTCTTCTCGGCAAGCTTCTTTGCTTTGTTGATTCCTTTGATGATCAGGAACAGAGCAAGTGCGGTTACGAAGAAAGTAATGATTGCACTGATGAAATTACCGATGCAGAATACGGGATAATCAATGTAGTTCGGGAAAATCTTGCGGATTACTTCCTGAAAAGTGGTCGGGTTCACAGCAGCGATTGCTTCGTTGATTCCCTTAATCCAGGGCCATTTTACAACGATGTTCATGGAATCGAAGCTGAATCCGCCGAGGATTGTGTTAATCAAAGGATTCAGGATGTCCTGTACCAGTGAGTTAACAATGGCGGTGAATGCACCACCGATGATGATACCTACTGCCATATCAAGGACATTACCCTTGGATATGAACTCCTTAAATTCTCCAAACAATTTCTTCATAGTTTCCATACCCTCCTTTGATTTGTAAGAATTGTTCTTCGCTATCTTTAATCCGCCCGTCTTTCCCGGACGATTAAATTCATTTTAAATCTTACCTTCCTGATACATGGCAATCATGTACTCCACGATTTCGGGATCGAACTGTGTTCCCGCATTGTTTCGAAGTTCGGAAAGAATCTTGTGCTTCGGCAGACGGTTACGGTAGCAGCGGTCGGAGTTCATGGCATCGAACGCATCCGCAACATTGATGATTCTGGCATAAAGCGGAATCTCCTTGCCGATTAAGCCTTCCGGATAACCTTTGCCGTCGTAACGCTCATGATGATACAATGCTCCGTCGCGGATTCCGGGAAGGGAGGTAAAGTTCTCCAGCATCTTTCCGCCCCTTGTCGTATGCTCCTCAATGACTTTTCTTTCTTCTTCGGTTAAGGGGCCCCGTTTATTCAAAACACCGTCAGGGATGGCGATTTTACCGCAGTCGTGCATCAGACCCATATAGCCGACCATCTTGATTTCTTCCTCGCTCATTCCCATACGTTTTGCAATCTTCTGGGAATAGAAGGAAACACGGGTGGAATGACCTTTCGTGTATTCATCCTTTGCATCGATGAAATTTGCGAAAACCTGCATGGTTTCCTCGATAATTTTCTCATCGTGCTCTTTCATACGGACAAGTTTTCTTGCACGTATGTTGATTAAAAGATACGCGCATACCCAGGTCGCCCAGAGTACCAGTCCGATTACGGCAATCCAGAATTCCAGATATTCCACAAGGAAGGTCTGATAAAATCCTCTTACCTCAAAATCCGTAAAATCAAGACTCTTGTCGGAATACATAACGAAACCGAAGGTCTTGGACTCGTCTTTTAACAGATGGTTTAAATATTCCGCGGGAAGGAAGGAAATGGAATCGCCGTTATTGGTGTATTCTCCGTTCCAGCTTGAATCAATCACACCGACCGCCGTGTTGCCGTCCTTACCGTTCGGCATGTAGATGGTCATGTTCCAGTCAATAATTTCCTTACCGCTGTTATTGTAAATCCGGCCGTCGTATTCCGCACCCACGGAAGGAGCGCCGTCTTCCCACTGAGAAGGCCACTGCTTGGTCTTCTCCATTACGACATAGACATCTTTTTTCGGATTGTTTCCGTCCTCTCCCGCGCCCATACGGTCGCCCACGGAGATGACGCATTCCATTTCCTGCGTATTGTCGATTCTCCAGCGAATAATGGTAAATATGAGGAGAATCAGTAAAACACCCAGGACGGATCCAAAGATAATCAGTGCTCTTTTTTCCGATCTGTCCAATTTCAATGCCGATAACCTCTGCAAATAAAAATCTCTGAATCCAAGTATATCACAAACACTTTATGCCTTCAATGAACGCGGCTGCATTAACTTTCTTTTTTTCCGGAAATCATTAAAAGCACATCCCCGGACAGAATTTTGGTATCTCCGTTCGGGACGATATTCTTTCCTTTTCTGCGAATGCGGACTATCAGATCCTTTCTGCGGATGTCCAGATCTTTTACCATCTTGTTTGCCCATGGATTCTCACTCTTGATGATAATCTCGGATAAGGTAATCTGATCGTCCTCCGCTTCATAGAAGTGTGCTCCGAGAATCAGCCTGTCCCCGTTTTCCAGAACGGAATCCCCGTTCGGAATCAGCATCACGCCGTCACGGTAGATTGCCACCACCATGACCTCGGGCGGAAGAACGATATCCTTTACCGCTTTACCAATCCAATCATGACGGCCATTTAAATCACTTACCACGAAGTGCATGTCATGAACTTCTTCGGAGGTCGCAAGCGTCTTCATCTTGGAATACTGCTCCACAAAGCCGGCGGAAATAATACCGGTGGGGATGGCTACCATGCCGACACCGAGGAAAGAAATCACAATCGCCATTATCCGGCCCAGAGTGGTAACCGGGTATAAGTCGCCGTATCCTACGGTAAGCAGGGTGGATACCGACCACCAGATGCCGGAAAACGCATTTTTAAAAAGTTCCGGCTGGGCCTCATGTTCTGCTCCGTACATGCAAAGAGACGAAGCGATGGTCAGGATCAGAATCATGGTAAAGGAGGAGAAAATCTGGTTTTTCTTCTCCTTCAGAACATTGATAATGACGTTAAACGCATCAAACTGCGTGTTGATTTTGAAAAGCCGGAAAATTCTGACCACACGGAATACGCGGAACGCAACCGCGCCGTACGGCATAAAAAACGGCAGAAAGAACGGCAGAATCGTGAATAAATCCACGAGTCCGAAGAACGAAAAGAGGAAGGAAATCCTTGCCCAGACAGGGCTTCTTTTCGGGTACAGATAATCCGCCGTCACGATTCGCAAGATGTATTCAATGGTAAAAATGATAACCGTCACGGTTTCAATGACGTTAAGAAGCGGCATAATCCCCTCGCATTCCTCAAAGGTCTGCGCTATGGTGGCCGCAAGATTCAGTAAAATGGCAACAGTGATGAAAATGTCGAAGGAAAGGCTCGGCAGATCCCCTCTGTTTCCAATCTGAATGATGTCAAATATTCTCTTTCGAATATTCTTGTTTTTTGCCATGAAAACCCCTCAAAGAATCAGTGTTTTTTCCACACTCCGGGTGCAAGCAGAAGCAGAATCGGATACAGCTCCAGTCTTCCGGCAAGCATGTCGAAGATTAAAACAACCTTGGAAGCATAACTAAAGCCCGCAAAGTTTCCGCAGGGGCCTACCTCTCCGAGACCGGGTCCGATATTGTTGATGGTTGCTAACACCGCCGTAAAATTCGTAACCAGATCAAACTGATCAAGTGACAAAAGGAAAACGGAAATCACATAAACCAGAAGGAAGACAACCATGTATACGGAAACGGAACGCACCGTGTCCTTATCGATGGTTTTTCCGTCCATCTCCACCGCATTGACGGAACGGGGATGTACAAAAGCTTCCAGCTGATTCTTGATACTCTTCCACCAGATGATGAAACGGGAGATTTTCAGACCGCCGCCGGTACTTCCGGCACAGGCACCCGTCAGCATCAGGATAATGAGGATGGTTTTGGAAAACGAAGGCCATAAATTAAAGTCCGTGGTTGCGAAACCGGTTGTGGTAACGATACTCGATACCTGGAAAGCCGCCGTACGCAGGGATTCCTCCGCCGTCGGATAGAAGCCCCAGGTATTGAAGGTGATGAATGCGGTGCAAAGAAGAATCAGGGCAACATACCAGCGCACCTCTTCGATGGAGAACGCATCCTTGAACTTCTTTCGCAGCATAAAGTAGTAAAAGTTGAAGTTGATTCCGAATAATGCCATAAATACGGTGATAATCCACTGGGAAGCCGCATTGTAGGAGGCACAGGAATCGCCGCGGATACCGAAACCGCCGGTACCGGCCGTACCGAATGCTATACAGATGGCATCAAACACGGGCATTCTGGCGATGAGCAAAAGAATCATCTCCGTAACGGTCATTGCAAAATAAATAATATACAGAATCTTCGCGCTTTCCTTTACCTTCGGCACAAGTTTGCCGACAGAAGGTCCCGGGCTTTCCGCGCGCATCAGGTTCATGTTGTAACCGCCGGCCATCGGAAGTACGGCAAGAAGGAAAATAAACACGCCCATACCGCCGATCCAGTGCGTAAAGCTTCTCCATAACAGGGTACAGTGGCTCAGCGCTTCAACATCCGTAAGAATACTCGCACCGGTTGTGGTAAAACCGGAGGCCGTTTCGAAAATGGCATCCACATAATTGGGAATTTCCTTACTGAGGGTAAAAGGAAGGGCTCCCACCAGGGACATGACAATCCAGGAAAGCCCTACCACGGCAAAACCTTCCTTGGTAAAAAACTGCGGATTCTTCGGTTTCTTGCGAATCAAAAGAAGTCCGCCCGCCGCTGTCACTACCGCAACAAGCAAAAACCAAAGTCCGGCCTTTTCCCGGTAAATCAAAGACGTGATACAGGGAAGCATCATGAACCCTGCCTCGAGCGTCAATACCCAGCCTAAAATGTAAAATACGAACGAATAGTTCATAGGTTACTCCAGAATATCCCTGATATCGCCCAGACCTTTCTGGGTTGTAACCACGATGACGGTATCCCCGAGCTGGATGGAACTCTGTCCGTTGGGGGTGATTACCAGCCCACCGCGGTTAATGCAGGCAATTAACAGGTTTCTCTTTAATTTCAGTTCCTTAAGAGGAATTCCGACCACTTCGGACTTTTCCTTTATGGAGAATTCCAGCGCTTCGACCTTGCCGTCCACCAGTTTGTAAAGCGTCTCCACGTTGGACCCGATGGTGTTCTGCATCAGTCTGACCTGCTGAAGAATATAATCCGAGGTAATATTCTTCGGAGCGATAATGCTGCCCGCCTGGAAAAGCGACATCATATCGTCGAAAGAAATGCGGTTGATTTTCGTAATAATCTTCTTTGCCTTGGAAACATTCTTTGCGTACATGGATAAGAAAATATTCGCCTCGTCGATTCCCGTAAGTGCAATGAAGGATTCGCAGCTTTCGATGCCCTCCTCCATCAGAACGTCCTTGTTGGTTGCATCCCCGTTAATGATGCAGACCTTGGGAAGAAGTTCGGAGAGTTCCTCGCAGCGGGCACGGTCGGAGTCGATGATTTTCACGCTGATTCCCTGTCCGCGAAGCTGCGTGGCAAGGTAGTACGCAATCCTACCGCCGCCGACGATCATCGTATTCTTTACCTGATGGGTGTCGACGCCGATTTTTTCAAAGAATTCCTTGGCATGTCTCGGAGAAGCCACAAAGCTGACACGGTCATTCTCGCGAAGGATGAAGGGACCGTTCGGGATGAACGCTTCATCGCCGCGCTCAACCGCACAGATTAAGACTTCACACTTGTATTTCTTTGCTACGTCAATTAAGGTCATTCCCTTTAAGGGGGATTTTTCCGTAATGACAAAGTTTAAAATCTCCACACGTCCGTTTGCGAACGTTTCGATTTTATCCGCCGAAGGGAAACGCAGGATTCTCGCAATCTCGATGGCGGAAGCATATTCCGGATTGATGACCATCGAAAGACCGAGTTCCTCCTTGATGTAGGAGATTTCCTTACTGTAAACGGGGTTACGGACTCTTGCAATGGTGGCCGTATTACCGGCTTTCTTTGCAATCAGGCAGCATAAAAGGTTTAATTCGTCGGAGCCCGTTACCGCAATCAGAAGATTGGCATCGTCAACGCCCGCTTCCTTCTGTACGGAATAACTCGCGCCGTTTCCGACCACGCCCATGCAGTCGTAGCTGTTGGTTGCTTCGGCAATCGCATCCGAACGCAGGTCGATTACCGTTATGTCATGTTTTTCCGCGGAAAGCTGTTTTACCAGCGTAAGTCCTACTTTTCCGCATCCTACCACGATAATTTTCATTATGTTCCTTTCCGAGTCTGTCCTTTGGCGGTTTTATTTTACAACGATGTTGATGATTCTGCCCTTAACGTAGATTTCTTTTACAATGGTCTTTCCTTCGATGGAACGCTTCACGGCTTCGGAAGCTTTGGCTTTTGCAATGGCGGAATCATTGTCCTCATCCACGCCTACCAGCACGGTATCTTTCACTTTACCGTTTACCTGCACGCCGATTTCGATTTCGTCGTCCTTTACGAGCGTTTCGTCGTATACCGGCCAGGGCTCGAATGCAATGGTACCTTCGTGTCCCAGAATGCTCCACATCTCTTCGCCGACATGCGGGGTAATGCAGGATAACATCTTGATGATACCTTCCGCATATTCCTTCGGGCAGCTGCCCTCTTTGTAAGCCGTATTCATGAAAATCATCATCTGGGAGATGGCCGTGTTGAATCCTAAGGATTCATAATCCTCGGTCACTTTCTTTACGGTCTTGTGATATAACTTTTCAAGGTTTGCTTTCTTATCGTCGTTTAAATTGTCGGGGTTGGTGAAGAAGGTCCATACACGTCCGATGAATCTTCTTGCGCCTTCTACGCCCTGCTTGCTCCAG
>DLBG01000018.1:11680-21396 GCA_002494135.1 Lachnospiraceae bacterium UBA7027 | reverse complement strand
CCTTCTACGCCCTGCTTGCTCCAGGGTTTGGAAACCTCAAGCGGTCCCATGAACATTTCGTAAAGTCTTAAGGTATCCGCGCCGTAATCTCTTACAATATCACTGGGGTTTACCACGAATTCGGGGAAACGCTTGCCCATCTTGATTCCGTTTTCACCGAGAATCATGCCCTGGTGAACAAGTTTCTTAAACGGCTCTTTTACGGGAGATAATCCCTTGTTGTAGAGATAACGGTTCCAGATTCTCGAATACATTAAGTGACCTACCGCATGTTCCGGTCCGCCGATATATAAGTCTACGGGCATCCAGTGCTTCAAAAGCTCCTGGTTGGCGAATTCATTCTCGTTATCGGGATCGATGTAACGGAAATAGTACCAGGAAGAACCTGCGGATCCGGGCATTGTGGAGGTTTCTCTTTTTCCCTTTATGCCGTTATGATCGTACTGCTTCCACTCGGTTGCGTTTTCCAACGGCGCTTTGCCGCCCTCGCCCTTGTAGTTCTCCAGTTCGGGAAGAATCAGAGGCAGTTCGTCATCGTCGAGCACGTGGATGCCGCCGTCCTCAAGATGAACCACGGGAACCGGCTCGCCCCAGTAACGCTGACGGGCAAAAATCCACTCACGGAAGTGGTAGTTTACGCATCTTTTCGCCACACCCATTTTCTCCAGTTTGACGGTGATGGCTTCCTTGGCTTCTTCCACAGTCATTCCGGTAAACTCTTCAGAATTGATTAACTTAAAGCCCTTGCCCAGATAGTCGTATTTCTCCAGTGCATGTTCGGAGACATCCTGATGTCCCGCTTCTTCGGAGCCGTCGATTACCTGAATCATGTCAATGTTGTGTGCGATGGCATATTCAAAATCGCGCTGGTCATGGGAAGGAACCGCCATAACCGCACCGGTACCGTAGCTTGCAAGAACAAAGTCACCGATGAAAAGTTTTGCTTCTTTTCCGTTTACGGGGTTGATACAGGTCACACCCTTTAACTCGCAGCCGGACTTGGTCTTGTTTAACTCCGTTCTGTCCATATCGTTCTTCTTTAAGGTTTCGTCGATATAGGCCTGAACCTCTTCCTTGTTCTCGATTCTGGGCATTAACTGCTTTACGATTTCCCCGTCCGGAGCAAGTACCATGAAGGTAATACCGTAGATGGTTTCAATACAGGTGGTGAAAATGGAGAATTCGCCTCCTCCGACGATTTCAAACTTCACTTCCACACCTTCGGACTTGCCGATCCAGTGACGCTGCATGTCTTTGGTAGACTTCGGCCAGTCGATTTCATCGAGCCCTTCGAGCAGTTCTTCCGCAAATGCGGGCTGGTCGATTACCCACTGTTTCATGTTCTTACGGACAACGGGATAGCCGCCGCGTTCACTCTTTCCGTCGATGACCTCATCGTTGGAAAGAACGGTGCCGAGCTCCTCACACCAGTTTACGGGCATATCAATGTATTTTGCATAGCCGTCCAGATAAAGCTGTTTAAAGATCCACTGGGTCCACTTGTAAAATTTGGGATCCGAGGTTGCGACCATTTTGGACCAGTCATAGTCGAAGCCGAGTTCACGAAGCTGCTTCGAGAAGGTTTCGATGTTTTTCTCCGTAAATCCGTTGGGATGGTTGCCGGTTGTAACCGCATACTGCTCTGCGGGAAGGCCGAAAGAATCGTATCCCATGGGATGAAGGACATTGTATCCCTGCATTCTCTTCATTCTGGATACGATATCCGTCGCGGTGTAGCCTTCGGGATGGCCGGCATGAAGGCCGACGCCTGAAGGATACGGGAACATATCCAGTGCGTAAAATTTCGGTTTGGAAAAATCCCAGACATCCGTTTTAAAGGTCTGGTTCTCCTCCCAGTATTTCTGCCATTTGCGCTCGATTTCGGCAGGGTTGTAAATGCGTTCCATAGTACTGTCTCCTTGTTGCTTTATTGTGTTGATTCTTGTTCTCTTTAAAGTTTTAAACTTACACGTCTGAATCCGGTAACATCAATCAGCCCCTGTGTGGACATCTTCAGAGCCGGTATGACGGGGAGGCTTACAAATGCCATGTTCATAAACGGTTCCACATCAGCCGGTGCTCCGAGTTCGTATACCGCCTGGCGGACATTTGCGTTAAATGCCGCGGTTTCCTCCGCCGGGAAGTCGGACATCAGGCCTGCGATCGGCAGAGCCATTCTCGCAATATCCTCTCCGTTTTTAACGACAACATTTCCGCCGCCCATGGCAATAATCCGGTTGGCGGCCACTGCCATGTCCGCATCGGAAGCTCCGATAACGATGATGTTGTGCGAGTCATGTGACACGCTCGAGGCCATGGCGCCTTCCCTGATTCCGATGCCTTTAATGAATCCGAGTCCGATATGTCCGGTGCCGTGGTGTCTCTCGATTACGGCAATTTTTAAAAGATCACGTTTTACATCGATTCCGCTGTTAATGTCAAAATGAATGTCCTCGATGCGTTCCTCGGTAATAATCTGTCCGGGAATCACTCCGATTACGCGGCAGGGCCCGTTGGATTCGTGAATCCGAAAGTCCTCTTCTTTTAACGGTTCCACGCGGAAGGTATCGCGGACTCTTTCTTCGAGTTCCTTATCCGCTTTCGGGTATTCGAAATCCACAAGTCCGGATTTGCGAACCACTGCTTTGCCGTGTACGAAAACATCCGTCACGTGGAAGGATTTCAAATCATCCACGATGGTCAGGTTGGCAATATAGCCCGGTGCCACGGCACCGTAACCGTAAAGCCTGAAATATTCCGCCGCCTGAAGAGATGCCATTCGTATGGCCACAATCGGATTCGCTCCGCATTCTGCGGCTCTCCGGATAATATTATCGATATGTCCTTTATGCAAAAGGTCTGTCGGATGACAGTCATCCGTTACCAGCAAGCAGCGGCGGTTGTATTTCGGATCGAACAGACCGATTAAGGATTCCAGATTCCTTGCGGCGGTGCCTTCGCGAATCATAATGTACTGGCCTTTGGAGAGTTTCTCCACCGCCTCTTTCAGATTGGAGCACTCATGATCGGACTCAACACCCGCTGCCACGTATGCATCGAGGTCTTTTCCCGAAAGCAGGGGTGCATGGCCGTCCACCACTTTGCCGGCTGCTTTCGCGTCTTTGATTTTATTAAGCACATCGGGATCTTTGAAAAGAACACCCGGATAATTCATCATTTCCGCAAGACCGAGGATTCTGGGTTCGTTGTAGAATTCTCTCAGATCTTCGGCATGCATTTCGGCGCCCGTTTCGTCAAAAGATGTTGAGGGCACGCAGGAGGAGGCCGTAAAAAAGAAATCCATCGGGAGATTCTCGCTGACCTTTAACATGTAGCGGATACCGTCCGCGCCGCAGACATTTGCGATTTCGTGCGGGTCTGCCACGATGGCGGTGGTTCCGTGCGGAAGAACGGTTCTGGCCAGTTCATCCGGAATCATCATCGTGCTTTCGATGTGAATGTGCCCGTCAATAAGACCGGGACAGATAATCCTGCCCTTTAAGTCATAGACCTGCGTATCTGCAGTGGCCGTCTTTTCGCCGCCCCCGGCAGACGTCCCGTCCGTTTCCCCGGCTTCCTTTGGCGAGCGCAGATCATCCTCCGTGTAGTCACCCACACCGATGATGCGGTCATCTTCTATCAGCACGTTCTGTTTTACCAGTTCATCCGTGAAAACATTTACCACGAATGCGTTTTTCAGCAATACCTTCACGGGCATGTCCTCCTAAAAAACCAACATATATTCTAACACACAAATGTACAAATCTCAACGAAAAAGAAAGCCGCGGAGAAGGGATTCTCCACAGCTTTTTTCAGGGAAATCATATATAAAATCACATCAGGGACTCGTCATAGATTGCACGGGCACCGCCGACATATTTCGGACGGACCCTGGCACAGAGAATCGGGGCCGCTCCGATGGTACGAAGCGAGATTCTGAGAGGAACCGCAACGTATTTTAAATGCATTCCGATCATGGTTCCGCCAATGTCGATTCCGGCGTCTCCGAGTCCCTTCACGGTTTCAACCAAAACGGGATCTTCGAAGTTCTGATAACAGACCGTTGCGAATGCCCCGCCCGCATGGTTGGGCTGCGGAATTGCATTTACCTGCTCAAGTCCCAGTTTCTCCATCGTTTCTCTTTCCACAACCAGTGCGCGGTTTAAATGTTCGCAGCACTGTGCCGCAACGCGGATTCCTTTTTCCTTTAAAACAGGCATAACACCGTCATAGATTTCTTTGGCCACATCCGTGCTGGTTGCCGTTCCGATCCGGTTTCCCTGCACTTCGCTTGAGGAGCATCCGATGACAAAAAGGGCTCCCTCTTTTAACTTTGCGGCTTCAATGATTTCCGTAACCGCCTGTCTGCTCTGTTCCGTAATTTCGCTCATGATAATTCCTTTCTGTCCGTCCCGTACACAAGCAGTTTCCTGCTGCATCCTGCACACAGGCAGCTGCTGTCCGGCAATACCGGGCCTGCCTGACACCACCGGGACTTAATATGGTCCGTAACGGCGTAACAGTTTGCCGAGACCGAGTTTGAAGACCAAAAGCAGGGATGCGACAACACCCAGCGCCCCCTGTGCAATTTCGAAGGGCAGTTTAATCATCGCATATTCAAATGTTGCATATACAAAGGTCTTTCCGAGAGTATAGCCGACAACCATGATGACGGCACCGATTACGGTACCGGCCAGGCTGTATGCAAAATATTTCTTCCCGCCGAGTTTTGCTCCCTTTCTTGCAAACAGTGCAATCACGAAAGCCTGAAGCCCGTGGGTGAAAAGCGAAACAAACATGGGGGCCGGATAGAAAATCATGTCGCCCAGAAAAGATCCGAGACCGCCCACAAAGAAAGCCGCCACGGGATCCAGCAAAAGTGCGGCCGTACAGATAATGATATCGCAAAGATAGAGATGTCCTCCGGGTACGGGAATACCGAAAGAAGACATGGCAATGTTTAATGCCATGAATAATCCGGTAATCGCAATCCAGCGTGTTTTATTGATATCGCGTAAACTTTTGCTCACTGGTTTCGTTTGTTCGCTCATAATAATATCCTTCTTTCCAAATCTGATGAAAGAAGGATATCACATTTTTGATATTATAAAAACTACCAATTTCGAAAGTTTTTATATGACCAGTTGTAAATCTACGAAAGTATTCCAACCGGTGCAAAGCTTGTTTTCGCCATCGTTAGTACGATGCAATCTTGTCATCCGAATCATCCGTGGAAGCATCCAGTTCCACGATTTTTACAAAATAACTGTAAGAATCGTTCACCTTAATGCTCACCCTGTCTCCGACCTTGTGGCCGAGAACGGCTTTTCCGAGCGGGGATTCGATGCTGATGTAGCCGTTTAAGGAATCGCTGCGGATACCGGTAACGATTTTATACGTTTCGGTCAGATCGTCTTCCTCGAAATACAGCGCTACCCTGTTATTGATTCCAACCTCATCTTCTGCCGTGGTATCCTCAATCACATCCGCCGTATTAATCATACGCTCCAGGTAACGGATTCTCGAATTGTTCCGGTTATTCTCGCGCTTGGCAACATAGTATTCGAAGTTTTCGCTCAAATCGCCCTGGGCCCTTGCCTCTTTTAAGTCTTCCAGAAGTTTCGGACGGAGAGTCATCTTGCGGTATTCGATTTCTTCTTCGATTTTTTGAATATCCGAGGCTGTCAGTTTCTCGTTCATGATCAAACGGACTCCTTAAAAATCTTAAGTCTGATTCTTTCGGCTCACACCTTGGAAATCATGACACCGTGAACCATGTTCTGGATACCGGAAACAATCAGTACGATGGATACCACGATGATAAAAGCAACGCCCAGCGTGTTTCCGAAACGAAGCGGAGATACCAAAGCCAGCGCGCCGAGGATGATGTTAATGGCACCGAGAATCAGGGATACGTACCATGCCTTTGCTTTTGCCTTATTTGCGGCAAATGCCTCTTTGATTTTGTATCCGCCGTCCAGTAAAAGGATGACTCCGAGGAAAATGGCAATAATCCATACAATCAGGTTAAAGATAAACATTAAAATACCTGCAATGATGGAAAGGATGCCGATGATTAAGTTCATCACCTTGGAACGGTCCTTCACAAACAGGATAATGTTCACGATACCGGCAACAATCAGGGCACCGCCCACTACCCATCTCAAAATCGCGGATACAACGTCGACAATCGGCTGGCGGAAAATGATGCCCAGAATTCCGAGTGCGATGAATGCGATACCAAGGATAATACTTCTTGCAACTACTGATTTCTTCTCTTCCATAAAACGATACCCCCTGTAAGTCGTTTTGCTATCCCGCTTTATACGGTTGTGTAGTTATCAAAATAACCCTGAATCAGTACAATCGGAGTTCCCTTGTCGCCCGATCCGGAAGTTAAATCACATAAGGAACCGATCAAATCGGTTAACTGTCTCGGAGTGGTTCCCTGGGAAGCCATATTGCCGACTAAGTTGGACTGTTTTGCCTTGATGCTTTCGGAGATGGCATTCTTAAGTGCCTCGCCTGAAAGGTTTGCAAAATCGTTGTCCGCAAGATATTTTAATTTCAATTCGTTCGGCGTACCGATGAGGCCGTCGGTGAAAGCAGGAGATACAACGGGATCAGCAAGTTCCCAGATTTTACCCTGAGGATCCTTGAATGCGCCGTCGCCGTAAACCATTACTTCCACGTGCTTGCCGGTACGGGAAAGAATCTGCTCCTGAATCTCCAAAACAAGTTCCTTGCACTCTTCTCTCGGGAACAGTTTTACCTTGTTCTCGGTGGACTTGTTGGAACCGAGTAAGCCGTATTTGCTGTTATAACCGCTGCCGTTTACGGAAGCGTTCATAATATCATCAAGACCGCAAACCACTTTTGCACCGCCCGCAAGAAGGATTCTCTTGGTACGCTTTCTGGTGTGGATATCGCAGTTAATGATGCAGTCGGTGTAATCCAGAATTGTCTTTGCCTGGTTTGCAAATATAACCTCCACATCGGCTCCTTCTTCCTTGATGATGTCGGAATAGTACTCAATATAGTCAACACCGGTAAATTCATGTTTCTTGTAACCGAACAGTTCTCTGTATTTTTCAAGGGAAAGAACATCGGAATAGGGATTTACGCCCGCCTCATCAATCTGATCCCAGGTAAGCAGAGCATTTCCCACTTCATCGGAAGGATAGCTTAACATCAAAACAATCTTCTTGCATCCTCTTGCGATACCTTTTAAGTTGATGGCGAAACGGTTTCTGGAAAGGATGGGGAAAATAACACCCACGGTGCCGCCGCCGAGTTTATTCTTTACGTCTTCTGCGATGTCGTCCACGGAAGCATAGTTGCCCTGTGCTCTTGCTACGATGGACTCGGTCAGTGCAATTACGTCTCTGTCTCTTAAAGCAAAGCCTTCGCTTTCTGCAGCGCCGAGAACACTTTCCACGGCGATGTCCACAAGGTTGTCTCCCTCACGGATGATGGGACAACGAATACCTCTTGATACGGTTCCTACTCTTCTTTCCATATTGTTCCTCCTTAATTACTTGGAAATTACTATTCTGTCTTTTAAGAAATCCAGTACAGCATACTGAATGGCCATCTGATTCACATATCCCTGTCCGTAAGTTTCGATCAGCTGAGGCATGTATTCTTCCTCGATACCGAAATCCCTGCGGACTCTTTCCAAATCTTTCTCTTTGATTTCAAGACCTTCCTGTACGAAAATAGCCTGATAAACGAGGGCGGTGTCCGCCATGTTGTCCGCCTTGGTACGAAGGCTTGCATAGTACTCTTTGCGGTCCAGTCCGGTGTAATCGTCGAAGGTCGCATAGAGCGGGGATCCGTAATTGGATACGTAATAGTTGTTGTAATTGTTAAACTGTTCGATATCCATACCCTTGTTCAGTTCCATCAGATCCTTGATGTAATCCTTGGGATAATCGGTTACGAAACAGTTTTCGGAGATGTAGGATTTTAAGAAATTCTCTTTCTTACTCAGTTCCTGCTCTTCTCTGTATTTCTTGATAAACGCATCCGCGTCGGATGCCTCATCGGAGTAAAATTCCTTAACGAACGCATCGTTAAACTCGCCTTTTACATAAATGCCGTTAATGGTAATGTGAAATACCGCATCTTTCCCTTTCAGTTCATCATCGCCGTAGTCTGCTGGGAATGTCACTTCGATATCAAACGGCTCTTTTACTTTATGTCCGATCAGCTGATCTTCAAAATCGTCAATATATCCGGCCTCTCCGACCACAATCGTGGTACCCATGCCCTGGGTACTGCCGCCGTTAAATTCAACTCCGTCGATGGAACCCACATAATCGATGTTGATCTGGTCCCCTTTTCTTACGAGACGGTCCATGTTATCGGAATAAACCTTATTGGTTTCCAGAAGACTGTTGATATACTGATCGACTTCTTCGTCCGATACGGTAACCCTCTCCTCGGCAGCCGGGATTGTTTCCAGACCCGAAAGTTTTACGCAGTCCGCCGCATTGACGCCTTCCACCAGACCGTCATCCGTTAAATGAACGGAGTAATTGTCCGTTGTTCCGACATTAAACATAACGATGTACGAAACCACCCAGGCAATGATGCCCACGGTAATCAGGGCAAGCGCCGCCACCAGGCCGACGATGACATTTTTCTTGATCGCTTCGTACTGTTTGTTTTTCTTCTTCTTTTTCTTCTTCTTTGTGTCTTTGGTGCTCATCTTGTATTATTCTCCGATCTTTTTGCTGTCCTCGGCACGAATCTGCGCACGTTTGATTTTACCGCCCAATGTCTTTGGAAGTTCATCCACGAATTCCACAATTCTCGGATACTTATAAGGTGCGGTTGCATGTTTTACATGGTTCTGAAGTTCCTTCACCAGTTCATCGGAAGGCTCGTATCCCTTCGCCAGCACAACGGTGGCTTTTACCACCTGTCCGCGGATAGGGTCCGGAGCTGCCGTGATGGCACACTCGACAACAGCGGGATGCTCAATCAGGGCGGATTCTACTTCGAAAGGTCCGATACGGTAACCGGAACACTTGATGACATCGTCATGACGACCGACAAACCAGTAATATCCGTCGGTATCTTCCCAGGCAACGTCCTTTAAGTTGTATGTTCCGCTGCCGATTGCTTCCTTTGTCATCTCGGGATTTCTGTAATATCCCACGAACAGGCCTACAGGAGGGTTCTCCTTTAAACCTCTGATGCAGATTTCACCTTCTTCACCCTGCTCACACTCTTTTCCGTCGGTGTTCATTAAGTGAATGTCATAAATCGGGGAAAGCTTGCCCAAAGTACCGGGTTTAGCTTCAAACCAGGGGAAGTTCGCAATCAGTACGGTTCCTTCCGTCTGTCCGAAACCGGAGGCGATTTTATGACCGGTAAGTTCTTCCCAGCGGTTGAATACCTCGGGATTTAAAGGCTCGCCTGCGGTTGCCCAGTGTTCCACACTGGATAAATCATAGCTTGCAACGTCTTCCTGCAGCATAAAACGATACATGGTCGGAGGTGCGCAGAAAGTCGTCAGTTTGTATTTCTGAATCATGGCAAGCAGATTGTTTGCGTGAAATTTGTCCATGTCATAGGCAAAAACCGTCGCACCGCAGATCCACTGCCCGTAGATTTTACCCCAGCCGAACTTGGCCCAGCCGGAATCCGAAACGCTCATGTGAAGCTTGTTTTCCTGAACCTGTTGCCAGTACTTTGCGGTCACGATG
>DLBG01000018.1:0-11542 GCA_002494135.1 Lachnospiraceae bacterium UBA7027 | reverse complement strand
AATCTGCATAATATCCGTATTCTTTGTGGCTTCTTCGCCGGTCGGACGCTCAAAAGTGTCGGGGTATTTGACGAACTCTTCGTCAAAATTAAGCCAGCCCTCGCGGTTTTCGTTGGTAACGTAAATCTCCTGAATGCAGGGAGCTTCGGGACGGGCCAGCTCCATCTGTTCCATTACGTAGTTATCGTTGACACAGATGAATGCCTTGATATCCGCAGCGTTCGCACGGTATGCGATATCCTTTTTGGTAAGCTGAAGGGTACCCGGAATGATGATAACACCGAGTTTGATTAAGCCGACCGCTGCAATCCAGTATTCCCAGCGGCGACGGAGAATCAGCATTACCACATCGCCCTTTTTGAATCCCTTGGAGGCAAACATGTTTGCCACCTGATTGGACATTTTACTGATATCGGTAAACGTAAGGGTTTTTTCGTTGCCATGGTCGTCACACCATAACAGTGCGCGTTTTTCCGGCTCCGCTTCGGCCCATGCGTCTACAATGTCATACCCGAAGTTGAATCCTTCGGGTATGTTTACGGTGTAATTTTTCTTAAAATCTTCGTAAGAATCGAACTCGATTCTGGGTAAAAACTTTTCTAACATGGTTCCAAACTTCCTCTCCTTATTCCGCAATCATGGTGAGGAATACGGCCGGCTTATCGCCGCCGCATCTCTGTCCGTGCGGGTAGGTTGGGTTAAAATAAATGCTGTCGCCTTCGTTGAGGATTAACTCCTTGTCTCCGTGCGTGACAATAACAGTGCCCTGAAGCACAAGGTTAAATTCCTCTCCCCTGTGGGAAACCAGATCGGCCGGTTTGTCCGAAGGATCCAAGGTAACGATAAACGGCTGCATAATCATATTGGCATAGTGGAATGCCAGATCCTGGAAACGATATCCGGGATAACGGTCCGCAAGCTGTCCTTCTCCCTTTCTTACAACCTGATAGGTGTTGAGTTTTGCACTCACACCTGTCAGGATTTCGGAAAAGTCCACCTTGTACATTTTGGAAAGCTGATAGATTACATTGATCGGGATCCCCTGACCATCCTTCTCGTACTGAATGTATTCCTCTACGGGAACACCGAGACGTTTGGCCACTTCCTCCTCGGTATATTCACAGATTTCGCGCAGCTCTTTGATTCGCATTGCTATTTCTTTAATCTCGTCCATACCGAATCTCCTCTCCTGTAATGATGAATAATCTTTTATGCGTTCTGTCCGATTTCAAGGGCCTTCTGGTTTAACTCAAGCATGGCTGCCTTCTTTGCGGGAATCACCTTCTGGATTGCTCCGTCAAGTGCTTCCTTGCTGCAGAAGCCGAGTTCCTTGAACATCTTGCCGACAAGAATGATGATGGCACAGCTGTGCATGTTGTTCTCGTCTGCGATTCTGGTAGCGTCCACATAGTAAACGTTTACGTCGGTACGCTCAACCTTGATATCGATCATGGAGCTGTCAACCAGGATGGTTCCGCCGGGAACTACCTTGTCAACGAATTTCTCCAGAGAAGGACGGTTCATGGCAATCAGTACGTCCGGAGTGGTTACAAGCGGAGAACCGATGGATTCGTCGGATAATACAACGGAGCAGTTACAGGTACCGCCACGCATTTCCGGTCCGTAGGAAGGAAGCCAGGATAATTCCTTTCCGTCCAAAAGTCCTGAATAAGCGATGGTTTTGCCGGCGAAAAGGATACCCTGTCCACCGAAGCCGGCCAAAAGAATGTTTAATGTGTTAGCCATTAGTTCTCTCCTCCTTCCGCGGTTACATCCTTATAAACTCCCAGAGGATAATAAGGAAGCATGTTGTCGCGAAGCCAGTTTACGGCTTCTGCGGGAGAAAGACCCCAGTTGGTGGGGCAGGTGGATACTACTTCGATGATGGAGTATCCGCGCTTGTTGATCTGGTTTTCAAAGCCTTTCTTAATTGCTTTCTTTGCTTCTCTTACATGAGCCACGCTGTCAACGGTTACACGCTGAGCAAGAGCGGTTCCGCTTAAAGTGGAGAGAAGTTCGCAGACACGAATCGGATAACCTGCGGTCTTAACGTCACGTCCGTAAGGGGAAGTCTGGGTAACCTGTCCCGGTAAGGAAGTGGGCGCCATCTGTCCGCCGGTCATACCGTAAATTGCGTTGTTGATAAAGATTACGGTGATGTTCTCACCTCTGGTTGCCGCATGTACGGTTTCAGCCATACCGATGGCCGCAAGGTCACCGTCACCCTGATAGGTAAAGATTACGTTATCGGGAAGGGCTCTCTTTAAACCGGTTGCAACTGCGGGAGCACGTCCGTGTGCTGCCTGCACCATATCACAGTTAAAATAGTTGTAAGCGAAAACGGAACATCCTACGGATGCAACACCGACGGTGTTGCCTTCCACTCCGAGTTCATCGATTACTTCCGCTACCAGACGATGTACGATACCGTGCGTACATCCCGGGCAATAATGAAAAGGCACATCGGACAATGCCTTGGGTTTTTCAAATACGACTGCCATTTTAGTTCTCCTTTCCTGCAAGGGTTCTGATCTGATCCAATACTTCAGCGGGGGTAGGAATAACACCACCGGTACGTCCGAAGAAGGAAACGGGCTTTCTGCCGCTTACCACAAGACGTACATCATCAACCATCTGTCCCATGTTCATTTCCACGCATAAGAACTGCTTGGTATGATCAACGTTCTTCTCAATGGTCTTATCGGGGAACGGCCAGAGAGTGATGGGACGGATTAAACCTGCCTTGATGCCTTCTGCTCTTGCCTGCATAACAGCGGAACGGGAAACTCTGGAGGATGCGCCGAATGCCACTACAACAACGTCTGCATCTTCGGTCATGAATTCCTCGGCTCTCTGCTCCTCTTCCTTAATCTTCGCATAGCGCTCATAACGCTCTTTGATTAAGTTCTCGAGCTCTTCAGGCTGAATGTATAAAGAGTTGATAATATTTTTCTTTCTTGCGTTCTTGTGTCCGTTGGTTGCCCAGGGCTTCTCTGCTACAGGTTCATCCTTCTTCTGAGGGAATTCAACGGGCTCCATCATCTGTCCGAGCATACCGTCGGAAAGAATCATTGCAGGTACTCTGTACTTCTCACCTACTTCATATGCCAAAGATACGAAGTCTACCATTTCCTGAATGGTGGAAGGTGCAAGTACGAACAACTGAAAATCACCGTGGCCGAGTGCCTTGGTTGCCTGCCAGTAATCGGACTGGGAAGGCTGGATTCCGCCGAGTCCCGGGCCGCCACGCTGTACGTTGACAATCAGTGCGGGAAGATCGGATCCGCCGATATAGGATACACCCTCGGACTTTAAGCTGATTCCGGGGGATGAAGACGATGTCATTGCACGTACGCCGGCGCTGGTTGCACCGAGTACCATGTTAACCGCTGCAATTTCGGATTCCGCCTGAAGGAATACGCCGCCTTCCTTGGGAAGACGTTTGGACATGTAAGCCGCAACTTCCGTCTGCGGAGTAATGGGATAACCGAAGTAATGTCTGCAACCACACTGGATGGCTGCTTCCGCCAAAGCTTCGTTTCCTTTCATTAAAACTTTTTCTGCCATTTTACTTACTCTCCTTATACTATCTTTCTACTGTAATCGCCACATCAGGACACATAATCGCACAGGATGCGCATCCCACGCACTGTGCCATATCCGTCATTGTTGCGGGGTGATAACCTTTTGCGTTGATATGGTCTTTCGACAGCTCCAAAAGATTCTTGGGGCACGCTGCGACGCACATACCGCAACCTTTGCAGATGCTTTCGTTGATGGTAATGTTTGCCATACTCAAATCCTCACTTTCTCCCGGCGACGCGCCGGTAAAATCTATAGATATACTTACACTACTAACTGTTTTATTCCCACGGAGCCTTGACGTAAATCTCCACGGGTTCCCACGGAATATCCATGGTTTTCATTTCTTCCTTCACGGCCTCGTCCTCGCTAAGAGCAGAAGGAATCGTAACGGCTTTCAGAGGAAGGTTTAATTCCTCTGCCGTCTCCTTCGCGTAGGGGATTGCGTTTTTCACCACATCCCAGGTCGTTTCCTGTTTTAGGTGGGAATTGGCAACCACGGCTTTGGCCTTACAGCGGGAAGCTTCTTCGATCTGGTGTAACACTTCCGCAGTCTCCGCCGGTGTCGCAGTCAGATTTCTGTAATGATTGATGAGATAGATCATCTCATAGTCAACATTGTTTAATTGTTCATGATAACGGCCGAGGACAACGCTGCCCGCGTCGTCGCCGCCCACATCCATGACCACGTCCTTATCGGTTTCAAACACGAGGTTCATCTCCGCTGGAAGGGCCGGCGTCTCCACATTGGAGTTCGCAAACATGGGCGCAATCACCTGGATGCCCTTCTCTTCAAGCATGTCTCTGTAGCCGGAAGAGAGGAAATAAGGATTTACCAGATCAAGGTCCATCAAAATGACTTTACGCCCTTCGGCGGCAAGCTTCAAGGCTAAATTGATGGAATAATTGGATTTTCCGCATCCGTAGTGGCCGCATATAATATAAAACTTACGATCCATACTGTTTTCTTTCCGCGTTCCTTACAGCATACGACGGATGTCCGTAAAGGAACGGTAGTTGATATTCGAGATTTTGATTCCGGTTGCCGTGGAGGAAGCGTGAATAACCTTTCCGTTTCCTAAGTATAATGCCACGTGTCCGGGATATACAACAACATCTCCGGGTTCGGCTTCCGCATAGGATATGCTTCGTCCCTGTTTGGACTGATAATCGGATCCGGGCGAAATGTTAATACCGAAGTGCGCGTAAACAAGCGACGTAAAACCGGAGCAGTCGGTACCCGTAATCAGGGAACGTCCCGCATGCTTATAGGGATTGCCGAGGAACTGAATCGCATACATGCAGATGTCTTTACCCTTCTGAGACCCGTTTGCCGAAGTGATGACTCCGACATCAACCTGATACTGGGCGCCGTGGAATTTGGCATTCGGTCCTGCGGAAACAATGTTTCCGGTCATAACCGCCGTTCCGCCGACCGCACCCGTAATATCAACAGGCTGTGCTGCTGCAACGGCTGCCTTCTTCTGGTTCTCAAGCTGCTTCTCAAGCTGTTTTACCAGATTGTTCTGCTGCTTGATTGCTGCCGTGTATTTGTTGGCTTCCGCTCTGGCCTGCTGAATCTGCTGCTCGTAATCCGCGCTGGTCGCACGAAGTTCACTCATGTTACGGTCAAGGCTGGCCTTCTCGTTTAAAAGGTCATCCTTCTGAGCCTGTAACTCCAGCTCCTGCTCTTCCAGCTCGGCCTTTAAATTCTGCACGTCCTGCTTGGTCTGCTGGTAATCTTCCAGAAGCTTGTTGTCATACTCATAGACTTTCTCGATATACTCGGCATTTGCCAGAAATTCGCCGAATGAACCTGCCGCAAGTAAGAGGGTAAAATAGTTCTCCTCGCCCTGCTCGTACATGCAGCGGATTCTCGTCTTGGTGGCTTCATACTGGTCATGCTCCCTGCGGATGGCTTCCTCAAGATCTGCCTTTGCCTGGACGATGCTGTCCTCCGTTGCGTTGATGTCCGCTTCCAGAATATCGATATCACTCATCAGATTGGAGATTTCGATGGAAAGTGCGGTAATTTCGTTCTGGACTTCGCCCTGCTTATTCTTAAGGTTGCCCATCTGGGCATTGATTTCGTTTAATTTACGCTGGTTCTCCTGAATCTCTTTCTGGGCCTGCGCTTCCTTTTTCTTTACTTCCTCTTCGTTCACTGCGGGATCCGCCAGAACAACCATAGGAGCCGAAAGCACCAAAACCAGAGCAGCGCTCACTGCCGTAAGGATTCGGACGATATTCTTTTTTGTGGTTTTTACTGTTCTTTTCTTCATAAATCCTCAAAAGGGGACACTACCCCATAGTTCAGGATATTATAGCATAAAATGGAAAAGCGGGCAAATACTAGATATAGTATTGCCCGCATAAAGTGCGCTTGCAGTATGCCTAAACCGGCCTTTCGGGATTCTTATAAATTCTCCAGAAGATCAAGCCAGATTCTTGCATTTGCATCCGACGGCATCCGTAAATCGCCTCTCGGAGAAACGGCCACGCTACCGATTTTTACGCCGTCCGGCAGACAGGATCGTTTGAACTGCTGCGCGAAGAAGCGCCGGTAGAAGGTTTTCTCCCATTTCAGGATGGTTGCCGCATCGTAGCTTTCCTCGCCTTCCTGCGCCTCCGTAAAGGTGTTGCAGGCGATCCGATAGATTTTATCCGGAGTGTAGCCGCAGCGGAGCATATAGTATAAGAAAAAGTCATGCAGTTCGTAAGGACCCACCAGATCTTCCGTAATCTGCGCGATTTCGCCGTCCTTGGGAGGCAGAAGCTCGGGACTTACGGGGGTATTCAGAACGTCGTTTAAGACTTCGCTTAATTTATCATTCTTCGTATCCTGTGCAAAGAAACGAACCAGATGGCGGACCAACGTCTTCGGAACGCCGGCATTGACTCCGTACATTGACATATGATCGCCGTTGTAGGTTGCCCAGCCGAGTGCCAGCTCGGACATGTCTCCCGTTCCGACCACGATGGCGTTTTCCTTGTTGGCAACGTCCATCAGAATCTGGGTACGTTCCCTTGCCTGGCAGTTTTCGTAGGTGACATCATGGACATCCGCGCTCTGACCGATGTCCTCAAAATGAACCTCCACGGCTTTTTTGATGCTGATTTCCTTTAAGGTCGCGCCGACGCAGCGGGCCATGTCGCAGGCATTGTTATAGGTTCTGCCCGTGGTGCCGAAACCCGGCATGGTAATCGTAATCATTCCCGCCGGGTCAAGGCCGAGTTCCTCGAAGGCTTTAACGCAGACCAAAAGGGCAAGTGTGGAATCCAGGCCGCCGGAGAGACCCAGCACAATTTTCTTCCCGCCGATATGACGAAGTCTCTGCTTTAAGCCCTCTGCCTGCATGGCAAGGATGGTTTCACAGCGTTCCTTCTTTAACAGTTCGTCCTTCGGAACGAAGGGACGTCTGTAGAAGGTTCGTTCTAAGGGTGTATCTTCTTTTGCAAGATGGAACGGAAGTACCAGATACTCACCTTCGGCACCCGTTTCAAACGTATTCATGCGGCGTCTTTCGCAGCGGATACGCTCGACGTCGATATCCGCGGTGACAATGTCGTTGGCAAAAAGCCTGCCGCCGGCAAGAAGTGTACCGTATTCGGCAATCATGTTCTGCGAACCGAAAACCAGGTCCTGGCTGGATTCGCCCTGCCCTGCGGTTGCATAAACATAGCCGCAGACGAGACGGCCGGATAACGATTTGACAAGCATGGTGCGGTATTCCGCCTTACCGATGGTCTCGGGGGATGCCGAAAGATTTACGATTAAGGTCGCTCCCGCGAGTGCATGCTTTGTGGACGGCGTGGAAGGTGTCCAGGCGTCCTCGCAGATCTCACAGCCGACAATCAGTCCCGGTACCACATCACATTCAAAAAGCAGATTCATGCCAAACGGCACGATACTGTCGTTGATTACAATTTCCGTCGGTGTTTCGAAGCCCGGCGTAAAATGTCTTCTTTCGTAGAATTCGTTATAGGTAGGGAGGCTTCTCTTCGGGATGAGGCCGAGGATTTCGCCGCGGCAAAGTGCTGCTGCCACGTTGTAAAGCTTGCCTTCCGCTTCAAACGGCAGACCGACAAAAATCAGCGCATCGATGTCTGCGGAGAATTTTGCAATATCAAGAAGCGCTGCCTTTGCTTCGTCTAACAGCGTCTGCTGGTAGAAAAGATCCTGGCAGGTGTAGCCGGTGATACAAAGCTCCTGGCAGACGATGATTTTCGCATGTCTTTCTGCCGCTTCCCCGATTTTTGTTTTGATGGTCTGTGCGTTTGTTCTCGGGTCCGCAAGTTTTACGGGCACCGTAAGTGCCGCAACTTTAACAAATCCGTGTTTCATCCCGTAACCTCCGTGTTTTTGCGATGCTTAGTTTGTCGAATAGTCTCCCAGGACACCCTTTATTTTTTTCTTTATTCCCTTTGACTACTGATAATATATTCGCTCTATTATACCGCATCCGTTAAGCGAAATTCAATCTTGGAGTATATCCGCTCCGTTCGCCGGTGCTTACGTTGCCGGATGAGCGGTAAAATCCAGGATTTCCCCGACCATATACAAAGACCCTACTGCGGCAAGAAGGGTATCTTCGTCCCGTTCGGACCTTGCAAGATGAAACGTCTTTTTCAAGTCATGCGAACCGTACAATTTCCGCTTCCCGTCAGCGGGGCAGTATTTTTCGAAAAGTTTCAGAATGCCCTCCGGATCGGTACGACGGTCGGAATTGATTTCCGAAACATAGATATCTTTAAGCGGCAGGCCTTCACAGAGAATGCGGATGATATCCTCATAGTCCTTATCGGAAGAGACCGCAAAAAGAAGGCTAACCTTCCTCCGGGAACCGTTTTGAAGAAGATTGTTTACGGACTCCGCAAAGCGTTTCGCGGCATCTTCGTTATGGGCTCCGTCAATTACGACGCCGTCTTCGATAAACTGCATTCTTCCGGGCCAGGAAAAAGAAGAAAGCGCTTTGGAAATGACATCGGCATCTTTCCCGGAAAGTACCTTCGTTTCAAGGATTGCCGCAACGGCCGTTTCGGCATTGTCCCTCTGGTAAGCGGCCGGTGTCGAGGCGGCAAAGGTGCCGATAACGTCACTGATTTCTTCCGAAAATCCCGCCCGGGCATCGAAAACGCGAACGGCCCTGCTTCCGAGCTCCCTCGCTTTTGCTTCGATAACACGATCAGCCTCTTCGTTTCCGGTATTGTAGATTACAGGCACACCGGGCTTGATGATGCCGGCTTTTTCTCCCGCAATTTCTTTCACGGTGCTGCCCAGATACTGCATGTGGTCCAGGCCGACGGACGTAATCACGGACACCTCCGGCACCACGGTGTTGGTGGCATCGAGGCGGCCGCCGAGGCCGGTCTCCCATACCACATAGTCACAGCCCTGCTTTGCAAAATAATCCGCCGCCATGGCAAATAAAAATTCAAAATACGCAGGGTGGGCAAATCCGCCGTCGTCAGACGGGGGAATGCTGCCTGCTTCCCCGGACAACAGTTCTTCCGATGTATTTTTCACTTTCATAAATTCCAGCAAAAAATCGTCGTCCGAAATGTCGGTTCCATTTACGGAAATCCGCTCGTTCATGCGAATCAGGTGCGGGGAGATGAAAAGCCCCGTTTTATATCCCGCATTTTGCAGCATTAAAGAAAGCATGCGGCATACGGAACCTTTTCCGTTGGTTCCCGCCACATGCAGATTTCTGTATTTTACCTGCGGATTGTCGAGAGCCTCTAACAGAATCCGCGTATTTTTAAGTTCCGTCTTTGCCGCAAACCGCGGAATCTCCGATATATACTTACAGGCTTCTTCGTAAGTGCTCATTTCGTCTCTCCCTTCGGATGCTTTCCGGCAAACAGTCTTTGTGCCGCAATACGCAGATTTGCATATCCCTGCATTGCCATCACCATAAGAACAGGCAGGAAAACGAAGAGATAACGGGCACGGGCCTCAAAAAGCATCTGGTAAAAATAAACCCCAAAGAAAATGATCATCAGGAAATTCGCATCTGTGGCTTTTTCTCCCTCTCCGCCGCCGGATTTCCGGGATGCAGGGAAATTGGACAGCACACCCGCTCCGAGGCCGATGAGGCAGACCATCCAGATGAAGTGTTGGAAGGTGTTTAAAAATCCGTTTTTCCGATTGGGGTTTACGTCGTAAAACTGTTTTATAATCGATAACAGACGGCCGCCTCTTGCAACGGCGGGATTGTAATCCCCGTTTTTCCATACTTCCGTCGACCAGCCGAACGTTCCGTCATTGAAGGTCATGACCATTTTACGAAGGTAGAAAGAAATATTTCCGATCAGACCTCTGTCTTTGATACGGTCCATGGCGCGGCCGAAGATAATCTTCTCGCGTTCGGAACGCTTCGTATCCTGGAATTCGCCAAAGATGGTTGTGTCCTCGTTTAAGTACGCGCCGGTATGCTCATTGTTCTGCCCCATGAGCAGATAATCCGCGGGACCGGCTTCAAGGTTTGCGTTAAATTCCAGGCCGACGCGGTTCATAAGTTCCGTCTTCACCGCACCGCTGAACTTATATAAAGCAACGCTGAAGGAAAGGAATGCGAGCATGCAGATCAGAGCCGTCAGGAACGGTTTGTTTCCGGCTGCTTTGCTGGGGGATGCTTTCTTCTCCGCAATGAAATCAATCGCCGAGTGTGTAAATCTTACGCACTCCGCCATAATCAACGCAATCAGTACAACAAAAATACTCGGTTTGACGAGTCCGCCGAAGGCGATGACGCCGATGGAACCAAACATCAGAATCAGTTTTGCCCACAGGGGTTTTACCTGCCGATAGCAGATGTATAAGTAGACCCCGAGTATCGGAAACAGCTGTCCGTAGGTATCGGTGTAAACCGCCATCATCCAGCCGGAAGATGCAATCAGTGCGGTTCCGAGAGCGAAGGTAAGCAAAGCCGCCGCAAGGTTCTTCGTAAGACGTTTTACACTGAGCGCGGCAAAAAGAACACTTGCTGCCATCAGGCCGCAGTTCACCTGCACGAGAATGAATTCCGGATGGAGCGGATAGCCCCACTCTTTCGAGAATTTTAAAATTTTACCGAGGATAAATACAATCGGAATGTTGTTCGAATAGATGGAATAATAAAAATCGTATCCCATGGGTTTTAAGGCGGCGAAGTTTAACGCACTGCCGCGGACCACATCGATGTCCCAGGGCAGAAAGAACGCAGCCTCCCTGGCTACGGAATTCATGACAAAATAAAGGCCGATTGCAAGCACTGCAAGGCCTGCTCCGGTTAAATAGTCCCATTTTCCTTTTAACGGGTGTTTTTCTCCCAGGGAGAGTAAAAAGACAATCAGCGCGCCGAACGGCAGCGCCAACAGAAAAAGTACAAAGTTCGGAAGCATCGTCTGAGGCTTCATCGCCTCAAAATAATCCATCCGCGCAGCGACGGTGAAGACGCAGAATAAAACCGGCAGGAATACTGCCAGAAAGAGGACGGAAAGTACTTTATATACGGTTGTCTCAAACTTTGTTCCAATCATCCGCAACATTATAACATAATAAAGGCGGGTGCGGATATCCCCGCGCCCACCTTCTTCATTTCATTAATCCTTAATACTTCACTACAGGTAATACTTAATACTTTACTGCAAATAATTCTTATTACTTCACTACAGGTAACTCTTAATAATTCTCTGCATGTACTTCGAAATAGCTCTGAGGATGGTTGCAAACAGGGCAAACATCGGGAGCTTCGGTTCCGACTACGATATGTCCGCAATTGCGGCATTCCCAAACCTTAACCTCGCTCTTTTTGAATACTTCCTGTGCTTCCACATTCTTAAGAAGTGCACGATAGCGCTCCTCATGGCGCTTTTCAATCGCTGCCACACCACGGAATTTCGCTGCAAGTTCAGCAAATCCCTCTGCTTCTGCGGTCTTTGCAAAATCTTCATACATATCGGTCCACTCATAGTT
>DLBG01000005.1 GCA_002494135.1 Lachnospiraceae bacterium UBA7027 | reverse complement strand
TATCATGATGATTATATTGAGTCCGAATGGTGGGCATTGAAAGAAATCTGGAATAAAGGCCTTTTATATAAGGGATTTAAAATCGTTCCTTACTGCCCCCGCTGCGGAACCCCGCTTTCCGCACAGGAAGTGGCACAGGGCTATAAGACCATTAAGGACCGTACCGCCATCGTACGTTTTAAGGTAAAAGACGAGGATGCATATTTCCTGGCATGGACCACCACGCCCTGGACCCTGCCCTCGAACATCGGTCTTTGCGTAAACCCGAACGATGATTACGCGAAGGTAAAAGCCGTAGACGGAAAGACGTATTATATGGCCGTGGCTTTGCTTGACAAAGTCATCGGTGAACTTTTAAATGCCAAGGACAAGGAAGGCAACGCAAAGTATGCACCCCTGGCCGACGGCAAGGCTTATGAGATTCTGGAAACCTACAAGGGAACCGACCTGGAATATAAGGAATACGAACCGCTCTACGAATGCGCGGCAGCAGAAACCGAGAAGCAGCATAAGAAAGCCTTCTTTGTATACTGTGACGATTACGTTACCATGACGGACGGTACCGGTATCGTGCATATCGCTCCCGCCTTCGGTGAAGACGATGCAAGAGTAGGACGCAAATACGATGCTCCTTTTGTACAGATGGTGGACGGCGCAGGTAAAATGAAACCCGAAACCGGTAAATTCGCCGGCATGCGCTGCAAACCGACAGAGAAGGAAATCGAGGCAGGTGCGGTAGCCTGTGACCCCGAGGTATTAAAAGATCTGGCAGAGAGAGGAATCCTCTTCGATGCTCCCAAGGCAGAGCACGATTATCCGCACTGCTGGAGATGCGATACCCCGCTTATTTACTATGCAAGAGAATCCTGGTATATCAAAATGACCGCCGTAAAGGATCAGATGATTGCCAACAACAATACGATTCACTGGATTCCCGAATCCATCGGTAAGGGACGTTTCGGTGACTGGCTTGAGAATCTTCAGGATTGGGCGATTTCGAGAAACCGTTACTGGGGAACTCCGCTCAATATTTGGGAGTGCGAGTGCGGAAAGCAGCTTTCCATCGGCTCCAGAGAGGAGCTTGCAACACTTTCCGGTAATCCGGAGAATGCAAAAGTAGAACTTCATCGTCCTTACATCGATGAGGTTGTGATTCCCTGTCCCAACTGCGGAAAGGAAATGCACCGCGTACCCGAAGTAATCGACTGCTGGTTCGACTCCGGTGCGATGCCTTTTGCACAGCATCATTATCCGTTTGAGAATAAGGACCTCTTTGAGAAGCAGTTCCCGGCACAGTTTATTTCCGAGGCAGTGGACCAGACCCGCGGATGGTTCTATTCCCTGCTTGCGGAGTCCACTCTGCTCTTTAACAAAGCACCTTATGAAAATGTTATCGTTCTTGGACATGTACAGGATGAGAACGGTCAGAAGATGAGTAAGTCCAAAGGAAATGCGGTAGATCCGTTCGAAGCACTTGAAACATACGGTGCTGACGCCATCCGCTGGTATTTCTACATCAACTCCGCTCCCTGGCTGCCGAACCGTTTCCACGGCAAAGCCGTACAGGAAGGCCAGAGAAAGTTCATGGGTACTCTCTGGAATACCTATGCATTCTTCGTACTTTATGCAAACATTGACGAATTCGATGCGACCAAATATACGCTTGAGTATGACAAACTGCCGGTTATGGACAAGTGGCTCTTATCCCGTCTGAATACGGTGGTAAGACAGACCGACGATCATCTGAACAATTACCGTATCCCCGAAGCCGCAAGAGCATTGCAGGATTTTGTGGATGAGATGAGTAACTGGTATGTTCGCCGCGGCCGTGAGCGTTTCTGGGCAAAGGGCATGGAACAGGACAAAATCAATGCCTACATGACTCTTTATACCGCCCTTGTTACGATTGCCAAGACGGCAGCGCCCATGATTCCTTTCATGGCGGAAGAAATCTATCGTAACCTGGTATGCTCCGTTGACAAGACCGCTCCCGAGAGCGTACATCTTTGTGATTATCCGGTCTGCAACGAGGCATGGATTGACACCGCACTGGAAAAGAATATGGATGCGGTATTAAAGACCGTTGTTCTCGGACGTGCCTGCAGAAATACCGCAAACATCAAGAACCGCCAGCCGATTGCGAAGATGTTTGTCAAAGCGGACTTTACCCTTGACGAATTTTACAAAGAAATTATCGAAGACGAGTTAAATGTAAAATCGGTGGAATTTACCGAGGATGTCAGAGAATTTACAAGCTATACCTTCAAACCGCAGCTTAAGACGGTCGGACCGAAGTACGGCAAGTCTTTGGGCGGCATTCAGAAATATCTCTCCGAAGTGGACGGAAACGAAGCAATGGATACCTTAAAATCCAAGGGAAGTCTTGATTTTGAAGTAAACGGTGCGGCAATTTCCTTAACCGAGGATGACCTGCTTATCGACATGGTTAAGAAGGAAGGCTTCGAGTCCATGGCAGACGGCCCCGTGACCGTTGTTATTGATACAAGACTCAGTGATGAGCTGATTGAGGAAGGTTTTGTTTACGAGGTCATCAGCAAGATTCAGACCATGCGTAAGGATTCCGGATTCGAAGTAATGGATCACATCACCGTTACCGTATCGGGGAATGAAAAGATTGAAGAGATTATCCGAAAGAACGAAACTACTATTTCCGCCAAGGTTCTGGCAGATGAATTTGCTTTCGGTGTCGCTTCCGATAACGCCAAGAAGTGGAACATCAACGGGGAAGATGTTGAAATCGGGGTTGTAAGAAAGTAAGAAAAGAAATTTCAAATACGGAGGAATCATCATGGCAACAGCTAAGAAACCGGCAACGAAGGAAACTGCAGCAAAGAAGGAAACTGCAAAGAAAACCGCAGCACCCGCAAAGAAGCCTGCAGCATTTGCAAAGAAGCCTGCAGGGAAGAAAGTAACTGCAACGAAGGCGGCTGAAACGAAGACTGCAACCAAAAAAACCGCTGCAGCAAAAAGCACGGTAGCAAAGAAAGCTCCCGCAAAGCCTGCAACGAAAGCAGCTTCCAAAGCAACAGCCAAGGAAGCACCCGCAAAGAAGCCTGCAGCAAAGAAAGCAAAAAGTTCTGTGCCGAAGCTTGATTTTGATAAAGAACTCTTTAAAAGAAGTGTACTTTATAATGTCAGAACCCTCTATCGCAAGAGCATGGAGGAAGCAACCGATCAGCAGATTTTCCAGGCTGTCGGCTATGCCATTAAGGATCAGATTATCGATCACTGGTTAAAGACCCAGGAAGCATACGAAAAGAAAGATCCCAAGACGGTTTATTATCTGTCCATGGAATTCTTAATGGGCCGTGCACTCGGAAACAGTCTGATTAACTTAACCGCATATCAGGATGTCAAGGATGCACTGGCAGAACTCGGTGTGGATATCAACACCATCGAGGATCAGGAACCCGATGCGGCACTCGGAAACGGCGGTCTGGGAAGACTTGCGGCTTGTTTCTTAGACTCCCTCGCAACCCTGGGATACTCCGCATACGGCTGCGGCATCCGTTACCGTTATGGTATGTTTAAGCAGGAAATCAAAGACGGTTATCAGGTAGAAGTACCCGACAACTGGCTTGCAGACGGCAACCCGTTTGAACTCCGCCGTCCCGAATACACCAAGGAAGTACGTTTCGGCGGCTATGTAAGCTGCAGAACCGATGAATTCGGCAGAAACAATTACTTCCAGGAAGGCTATCAGGCAGTTAAGGCCATTCCTTACGATCTTCCCATCGTCGGCTACGGCAACGGCATCGTAAATACCCTCCGTATCTGGGATGCACAGCCGGTAGACTGCTTCCGCCTGGATTCCTTCGATAAGGGAGATTATCAGAAGGCAGTTGAGCAGGAAAACCTTGCCCGCAACATTGTCGAAGTTCTCTATCCCAACGACAACCACATTGCCGGTAAGGAACTTCGTTTAAAACAGCAGTATTTCTTCGTATCCGCATCCGTTCAGGAAGCCGTTGCGAAGTACATGAGAAATCATGACGATATTAAGAAATTTTACGAGAAGGTTACCTTCCAGTTAAACGATACCCATCCCACAGTAGCGGTAGCGGAGCTTATGAGAATCCTCATGGATGAGTATTATCTTACCTGGGACGAAGCATGGGAAGTTACCACCAAGACCTGTGCATACACCAACCACACCATCATGTCCGAAGCTTTGGAAAAATGGCCGATTGACCTCTTCCAGAGATTACTTCCCCGTATCTATCAGATTGTGGAAGAAATCAACCGCAGATTCGAGGCGGAAATCAGAAGCCGTTATCCCGGAAATGAGGAGAAAATCAAGAAGATGGCAATCCTCTACGACGGAAAGGTTAAAATGGCACACCTTGCCATTGCGGCAGGCTATTCCGTAAACGGTGTTGCGAGACTTCATACCGAAATCCTTAAGAATCAGGAATTAAAGGACTTCTATGAAATGTATCCCTGGAAGTTCAACAATAAGACCAACGGTATCACCCAGAGAAGATTCCTTCTTCACGGCAACCCGCTGCTTGCGGACTGGGTAACAAAGAAAGTCGGCGACGGCTGGATTACCGATCTTCCGAAGATTGCTGCTTTGAAGGATTATGCAAAGGATGAAAAGGCGCAGGAAGAGTTTATGAAGATTAAATATCAGAACAAGCTCCGCCTGGCAAAATATATCAAGGAACATAACGGTATCGATGTGGATCCCAATTCCATTTTCGACGTACAGGTTAAGAGACTGCATGAGTACAAGCGTCAGCTTTTAAACATTCTGCATGTAATGTATCTGTACAACCAGTTAAAAGAGCATCCTACGATGGAGTTCTATCCCAGAACCTTCATTTTCGGTGCGAAGGCGGCAGCGGGCTATCGCAATGCGAAGCTTACGATTAAGTTAATTAACTCCGTTGCGGATGTTATCAACAACGACAAGTTCATCAACGGTAAGATCAAGGTTGTCTTCATCGAGAATTACTGCGTATCCAACGCGGAGATTATTTTTGCGGCAGCCGATGTTTCCGAGCAGATTTCCACCGCAAGTAAGGAAGCATCCGGTACCGGTAACATGAAG
>DLBG01000088.1:3797-7632 GCA_002494135.1 Lachnospiraceae bacterium UBA7027 | reverse complement strand
GCGGTAAGTTCCGAATAGGATTCCGCAAAGGTCGGGCAGTTCTCACCGACATAGAATAAAAGGCGGTTTCTGGAGATTTTTTCCGCAATTTCCTCGACACGGCCGATGAATTCCGGTCCGAATACCAGAATGTCAACATCCGCAAGGTTTAAGCAGTATTCGATTTCGTCGGATGCATAACGGAAGTTTAAAGGAACCGCAAGCGCACCGGTTTTTAAAATACCAAAGTAAATCGGAAGCCACTCTAAGCAGTTCATTAAAAGGATGGCAACCTTATCGCCCTTTTTCACGCCCCTGGAAATCAAAAGGTTGGCAAAACGGTTTGCTTTCTCTTCGAATACGTTCCAGGTAATCTCTCTGCGGTAGTGTGTGGTGGGATTGGGCTCAATCAGCTCGTATTCCTTCCATGTCACTCTTCTGGTTTCCTGAATCTCCGGATTGATTTCCACCAGGCAGATATCATTTCCGTACAATTTGCAATTGCGATCGAGAATCTCTGTAATCGGCATCTCTACATCTCCTAATCCATTTCCTGAATTCTTTATTAAAACCGTTTGCGGGATATCAAACCCACAAATAAGATTATGCTACTTTAAAGCGCAAAAGTAAACCCTTATTCCTTGGAAAAAACAGTTTTTATGAACTCCGCACGCTTCTTCGGGCAGAGGTCTTTCGGGCAGTTTGCACAGCGAAGCGAAGCATTGGTTCGCTCCAAAAATCTCTCCGGATGCAACCTAAAAGCAATTTCCCAGACTGCGGTATATGCGATTGCCACGGCATTTAAAACCCACGGAATGATTCCCGGAATCACAATTAAGGGAAATACCAGAAAAATCGCATCCCAGTTATAGATTCTGCAGACACTGCAGCAACGGTTACGCATCACGAATTTATAAGGGCAGAACAGATTGACGCAGATCATGTCCCCCACAAAATACGCCATGGTCACTAAAAACATTTCGGACGGTCCGAAAATCTTCGTAAAATAAAGTACAAACCAGACGGCGGTAATCACCGCGTAGAGTATAAATCCGCGGACAGCCTGTCCTTTTAAGCGGTCAAGCTCCCTGTAATCTTCCTTTGTAAGTTTCGGACTTTCCGCATAGTCCCGGGTGGGACGGAATGTGGATTTGAAATGTTTTTTCATTCCGATCGGGAAAATTTTCAAAGGAAAGAACCGGATTATAAGAGAAAAGAAAAGAATCCCCGCGAATACGTACATTCCCTTCCATTTCGGCAGAAACGTCAAATCCAGAAGGCTTTTCTCTCCCAGGTAAACGCCGAAGCAGTAACAGGCAATCATAAAACGGATTACCAGACGCAGTGCGGCCGGTTTATTGAATTCCGGGCGTCCGTCCCTGTGACGTTTCGTTTTCTTTTTCTTTTTTTGTTCTGTTTTATTCTCTGTTTCTTTTATTTTATCTTTCATTAGTGTCTTTTACGGATTCCCTTTAGAAAAAGAAAAGCCAGGCCAAAGCCTGGTTGCTTTTTTCCTATGGGTTCTTCTTAGTATACCGTGATTGTTTCGATTACAAGCATAGACTTATAGTCCACGTTCGCCTTCTCAATTTTCTTTCTCATTTCCATTTCGTCTTTGCACTTCACCGCATTGGTAACATCCGGTGTCATATAAAAACCACGGAACAGCTTCTCTGCTAAATACTCGTCGGTTTTTGTATTATGTGCAATGTAGAATTCCCCTGCTGCCATAATGCATTTCCTCGATTATATTTATATTTGTCAAATTTATATTTAGAATGTATTTTGTCACCTTTTATTATATCTTTTACAGGCAAAAAGTCAACCAAACGAAATGCCATATTTTGTTAATTTTCGTACACATTTACGGCAACTCTTTACTTGCAAGGCTTCTTTGCATTTGTTAATATTGTAATTGGTTTTTTTAACTACATTATTACTATTTGGAGGTAAATATGAGCGAGGCATTACATCCCATCAAAGAGGGAAAAGTACGTGAAATCTACGATAACGGCGACAGTTTAATCATGGTTGCAACCGACCGGATCAGCTGTTTTGACGTGATTTTAAACAATATCGTAACCAAAAAGGGAACGGTTTTAACACAGATGAGTAAATTCTGGTTTGATTACACCGAAGATATCCTTCCCAACCACATGATTTCCGTGGATGTGAACGATATGCCCGAATTCTTCCGTCAGGAGAAATTCGACGGAAACAGCATGATGGTGAAGAAACTTACCATGCTCCCCATTGAATGCATCGTTCGCGGTTATATCACCGGCAGCGGCTGGGCAAGCTACAAGGAAAACGGTACCGTTTGCGGCATCACCCTTCCCGAAGGCTTAAAGGAATCCGACAAGCTTCCCGAGCCTATCTACACTCCTTCCACCAAGGCGGAAATCGGCGATCACGACGAAAACATCTCCTTCGAGCAGTCCATCGACGTACTGGAGAAAATCTATCCCGGTAAAGGTCGGGAATATGCAGAGAAACTTCGTGACTGCACCATCGCTCTTTATAAGAAATGTGCGGATTATGCTCTTTCCAAGGGCATCATCATTGCGGATACCAAGTTTGAATTCGGTCTCGACGAAAACGGAAACATCGTCATCGGCGATGAGATGTTAACTCCCGACAGTTCCCGTTTCTGGCCCCTCGAAGGCTACGAAGCAGGTCACTCCCAGCCCTCTTTCGACAAGCAGTTCGCAAGAGACTGGCTCAAAGCCAACGAAGGTCACAACTGGACCCTTCCTCAGGACATCGTGGACAAAACCATTGCAAAATACCTGGAAGCTTACGAGAAGTTAACCGGCAAGCCGTTGGCATAATTCGGACAGCATTTCCGGAACCGAATCAGATAATCAGACAAAATATAAAGGTACCCAGACCCGGGTACCTTTTTTATTACTTATATTCTCCCTCTCCAAGCTCTTCAAACTGGATTTCATAAGTAACCACATAGGGCTCCACCATTCCGTCGAACTGGAAGGAAACCTGGAACTTACTGTCAATTCCGAGTTTGGACTGATCCACGCGGTTCTTTCGAACCTTTCCTTCAAATCTGGTTCCGAATGTTCCCTTGCTGCCAATCACATCGGCATAGGGTTTAAAGAAATTGCCCGCATAATCCGCAATACGGTCCGTTACGGAGCCTTCCACCAGGAATTCATTGTGAACCGGTGAAATGGCCACTTCATCGAAGTGGGTTCCGTCCGCAACAGCTGCATCCGAAAGCAGATCCCAGTCGGAAATTTCATGAATTTCCGGTGTGGACTGCACATATGCTACCGGGAATTTCATGCTCCAGCCACCTGTGCTGTATTCATCCTTGTAAATATAGAGTTCTGCCACCGGGTTGGTAAAAATCGCCGGCGAACGAAGTGTGTTCTTCTCTTCTTCCGTCAGGGATTTGCCGGAAACGGACTCCAGATATGCAATCATCTCATCTGCACCCCGAACATCCACTGCATTGATGATACCTGCATAATATCTCTTGGACATATCCTCGATTGTAACATCGTGATCCAGTTCCAAATCCTCATCGCTCATTCCGTAAAGATTCGGAAGATCGTAACCGCTCGGATCCGTATCACCGAATCCAAAGCCTTCGGAAGTTCCGTACTGCTGCATCAAAGCTTCAACATCGAATTCAGACTTGAATTGCTCAATCTTCTGTCCGGCTTTCTTTGCAGCGATGCTGATTAAAATAATGATTACCACAACCGCCACAACGACAATCAGCGCCAGGGAACCGAGGATGGCAAGAAGTACAACCAGCCAGGTCTTTTTCTTCTTTTTCGGCTGCTGTTTCTGCGCATTCATCGGAGCAGCTCCCATTGGAGCACCCTGAGGC
>DLBG01000088.1:0-3715 GCA_002494135.1 Lachnospiraceae bacterium UBA7027 | reverse complement strand
CTGAGGCATTGGTGCTGCTCCCATCGGTGCACCCTGAGGCATCGGTGCGGGACCGGGTTGCGGTGCATACGCCTGATTGGGATACGGCTGTGCACCGCCCATCGGCTGACCACCATAAGGCTGATTTCCGTAGGGTTGATTTCCGTAAGGCTGATTTCCATAGGGTTGTTGCATATAAGGCTGTGCCGCTACAGGAGCCTCCACTGCCGTTGCTACCTGCTGCACAGGTGCCGCTGGTGCTGCTGCCTGCTGTGCCGGTGCCGCCTGCTGCACAGGTGCCTGTGCGCCGCAGTTCGGGCAGAATTTTGCCCCGTCATCCATCGGATTTCCACAATTCACACAAAACATATTCATTCTCCTCTCTCAGGCTTCCTGTTCGGCATGTTCCAGCACGGAATCCGGATCGTTTTTATCCAGAGGTTTGTCTTTTCCAATCGTCAGTTTTAATACAAAGAGCGTTGCAATTGTAAGTATTATACCAATCAGAAGGCATATTACCACATTCTGAATCAAACCTGCCAGAATATACGTTACAAAGCTGATTATGGCCACGGTAATTGCATACGGAAGCTGCGTCGATACATGTTTTACATGCTCCACCTGTGCGCCCGCACTTGCCATAATTGTCGTATCGGAAATCGGTGAGCAGTGATCGCCGCAAACCGCACCTGCAAGGCAGGCGGAAATACCGATGATGAACAAAGTACTGTCTGCGGGGAAAATCGCCGTAACGATCGGAATCAGAATTCCGAATGTTCCCCAGGAGGTACCGGTTGCAAATGCAAGGAGACATGCAACCAGGAATATAATCGCCGGCAGGAACAGATGCAATCCGCTCGCTGCATTCTGCATCAGATCATGCACGAAATCCGCTGCGCCGAGCGTGGAGGTCATGGTCTTTAAGGATACCGCAAGCGTCAGAATCAGAATAGGAGGAACCATTGCGAAGAATCCTCTCGGAATGCATTCCATCGCCTCTTTAAACGTAATCACACGTCTTGCGCAAAGATAAATCATCGTAAAGAGCAGTGCAACCAGTGCACCCCAGGGAAGGCCGATGGTGGAATCCGTATTGGCAAATGCATTGACAAAATCCCATGCACAGTCGGTGCCGCCCCAGGCATCCACACCGAAGAATCCGCCGATATAAATCATTCCGATTACACAGGTAATGATTAATACGACAACGGGAAGAACGAGGTCAATCATTTTCCCCTTCGGGTTGAACGTAATATCTTTGCCTTCATCCTGCGCGCCGAGTTCTCCGGTCAGTTCCGCAAGTTTTTCATGACGCTTCATCGGGCCGTAATCGAATTTCATAAGTATAATTCCGATGATAAATACAAATGTAAGCAGGGAATAATAGTTATAAGGAATTGCTTTCATGAAAAGCTGGATTCCCGAGATTCCGGTGCCCGCATCCTCCGCAACGGAGCTGACTGCCGCCGCCCAGGAAGATACCGGAGCAATCATACAGACCGGTGCAGCCGTCGCATCGATTAAATACGCAAGCTTTGCTCTGGAAACTTTCTGTCTGTCGGAAATCGGCCGCATAACGGAACCGACCGTTAAGCAGTTAAAATAGTCATCTACGAAGATTAATACACCCAGTACAAATGTTGCAAGGGAAGCACCAACCTTGGTTTTGATATTTTTCTCCGCCCATCTTCCGAATGCCGCGCTGCCGCCCGACTTATTAATCAGTGCAACTAAAATTCCGAGAAGAATCAGGAAAAGAAAGATTCCGGCCGTTCCTTCAATCGCGGCAATTAAGCCGTCGTTTACCACCGTATCAAGCGTTTTGGCAAGGAACGTTCCGACGCCTTCCGACAAAGTCGGGAAGCCGACCACAAAGATTGCGCCGATTAAAACTCCCACAAACAAAGAAGAGTAGGCTTCCTTCGTAATAAGAGCCAGTAAAATCGCCACCAAAGGCGGTACCAGCGCCCAGAAAGTCCCCTGCATATCCATCAGACTGTCACGGATAATCTGAAATACAAATTTTAACCAATCAAGCATATTAAATAACCCTCCTGTAATTCAACAGTTTACTCTAAAATTCTTTCTTTGCAAGAATTCCAAGGATAAAATCCCAGGTTCGGATTGTACTTTGAATATCCAGTTTTTCTCTGGTCGTATGAATCTCTTTGATATTCGGTCCGATGCTGATTGCTTCCAGACCGTCAATCTTCTCGGCAAGAATTCCGCATTCCAGTCCCGCGTGAACGCCGGTAACAACGGGGTCCTCGCCGTAAAGTGCTTTGTATACGGCAATCGCTTTGTCACGGAACGGAGATTCTTTGACATATTCCCAAGCGGGATAATCGCCGAATGTCTCCCATTTTCCTTCGAAATCCTCGGTAATCTCCGCCACTTCTTCGGTCAGTTCCTTTTTGTCGGCAGAAACGCTGCTGCGGATGGCATAATCCGCGCTCATAAGGCCCGGCGTGCATTTTAAAATTCCGAGATTCAGACTGGTCTGTACCATATCGATATCGTTGCACATTTTAACAACGCCGTCCGGCACCTCCAGAATATAATCAATAAACCGCTCAGAGTCTTCTTCGGAAAGACAGCTGCATTCCTGCGGAAGCTGAATTCCGACCGTAACGGAAATCCCGTTTTCAATTCCTTCGTAATCCGCGATGCATTCCGATTCGATTTCTTCGACATACTGCATGAATTCGTCCGGATCGCCGAGATCGCAGATTAAGAATTCCGCGCTGCCGGATGCGGGAATCGCGTTGTCTTTTTCGCCTGCTGCCATTGAGATTAAGCGAACATCGTATTCATCCATGATTTCGGAGATAATCTCCGCCAGAAGATGGGCTCCGTTTGCACGCATCTTATGGATTTCCGTACCGGAATGACCGCCTAAAAGACCGTCTAAGGAAAGGAATACGCAGGGTGCCGTCAATTTTTTCGTTTCTCCGGAAAGTTCGGCGTGCAGACGGATTCCGCCCGCGCAGGAAACCGTGATTACGCCTTCCTCTTCGGAATCGATGTTTAAAAGCCTCTTTCCCTGAAGCATGGATAAATCGATTCCCAGCGCACCGTCCATTCCGACTTCCTCGTTCACGGTGAAAACCGCTTCCAGAGCCGGATGTGGGATATCATCACTGTCTAAGATCGCAAGGGCATAGGCAAGTGCGATTCCGTCATCTCCGCCGAGGGAGGTATTCTTCGCATACAGATATCCGTCTTCTTGTGCTACTTCAAGCCCCTCTTTTTCCATATCCTTCGAAGGATCGTCGCTTACCGCAACCATATCCATGTGACCCTGAAGAATGACGGCGGGCTCGTTTTCATAACCAGCAGACGCCTCCTTAAAAATGATGACGTTTTTTAAATCATCCTGAATACAGCGAAGACCTCTTTCTTTCGCCCATCCGGCCAGATAATCGCTGATGGCATCGATATGATAGGTCCCGTGGGGAATTTTGCAGATTTCTTTAAAGAATTCGAATACTTTCTCCATGCCGCTTCTCCTTTTGCAAAAAGGGAGCGGATTACTCCACTCCCTCAGATTGTCAATGTCCAGACGCGGATGACTCCGCCTGCACGAAACGATTATGCAATCTTGCTCTTTGCGATATCAGCAAGTGCCTTGAAGCCGTCTGCATCGTTTACAGCCATCTCTGCAAGCATCTTTCTGTTAATATCGATTTCAGCAAGCTTTAATCCGTACATGAATTTGCTGTAGGAAAGTCCGTTC
>DLBG01000096.1:10547-12450 GCA_002494135.1 Lachnospiraceae bacterium UBA7027 | reverse complement strand
GCCATGGCTGCGTTTGCCGTATACATGAAAGGACTCTCTCCTTCCCGCAGTGCCCTGCAAAGCAGCACCATCCGGTTCGTCCCCGAACGAGCAAGCTCCACACTGCAGGATGAAAGTGTCAGATACGTATCCGTTCTTTTGCAGTCAATCCCGGTACTTAGCCAGTTTCTCTTTTGAACCTCCTCCATATATTCCGAAAACCTCTCCTCCCCGGAAAAATAAGTATCCTGCCAGTAAACAAACGTATCCGCATCCGCCGTATCAACGATAAAATAGGCAAACACCAGATAGGATACCGTCCGGTCCGAAAGCACTACTTCCACACAGGGATGGGTTTTGTAAAACCCGAGGTTTTCATATTCCGAAAGCGGTTGAAAAATATCCTTTCTGCCAAGACGGATGTTGTGACCGTATGCCACGGCATTTCCTCCCGGAACGGTCAGATTGGAGGCCGCAGCCAGAAACGGCGTTCCGTTCGCATTCTCCCGCTTTAAAAAGTCATGATTTAAATAGAATCCTTCGTTTTTCGGAGACATCATAAGCGGATGGTTTAAAACCGTTCCGGGGATGCGGATTATTCCGACCGTATCGGGATTAATCCGCCGGTACTGCGCCGTCATGGCACGGTCAATCCGGTTTTGATCACCTGATTTTAATGCCTCCGTCAATTCCGCATCCGGTGCGATGCTCCCGTCGGCATTTAATTTTACTCCGCCCGGACCGTATTCTTCCGACCATAAAATCCCAAGGTCTTTGATTTCGCCGTTTTCGGTTTCATTCTCCTTCGCTTTCCTTTCCCGGTTTCCACTGTTTTCATCCTCCTCTGCAGGCGGGTTTCCCGTAAAAAGACCGCTTCTTTTTTCCTTTGTTTTATTTAAAGCAGCCGCTTCTTTTTGTGCGGCGATTCCGGGGAGAAGCACCTCCCCCGCAAAAAGCGGAAGGAGGGTTGCTCCCAGAATTATGGTAAGGAGTATGGCCAGTCTTATTATGTCCGTTTTATTCGCTTGCATTTTGCCTTTCCTTTTGGTGTTTCAAACCTGCGTTTTCTGATTTCCATTACCAGCAGTACCACCGCTGCGACCAGCATTCCCGTAAGGAAGGATACGATTACCTTCGTAGCCGCCTCTGTTACACTGCTTTCAGTGCCCGCAATTTGATCCCCTCCGGCAGCCTGATTTTTCCTTCCGGCTTTTGTGCTGTTTAATCCGGCTTTTGCGCTGTCCCATCCCGATGCGATTATCCCGATCAGTACGGATTGATCCGTGCCGCCGAAGTCCTCGGTAATGTAATTTACAAAGGCTCCCTTTACCGCAGTTAACGGTTCTTCCTTTTCGGGTGACTTTGGAGGAATGATTTCGTTGTAAAGATCCACAACACATTCTTGCTCTGCTCCTGCCGTGAATTCTGCCGGCCGATCCGATTTTTTATAGCCTTCGACCGCCTTACTTTCAACGATGTAATAATCTCCTTCGGGTAAATCCAGTCCGAAATCAATGACTCCTTCCACTGCACCCACAGTCGCCAAAAGCGTATCGGCCGGTGCGATTACTTCGCCTTTGTAATTGACGATATCGTTTTTGCAGTACAGTTCAAATTCCCCGCCGGAGAGTTTTTCATCCGTTCCGCTTCGGTATTTATTCACCTTCAGATTTACCTTTTTCCTGGTGTTGTAAATATTCTTTCCGACCACTACCACGGGAGTATTCTGATCTTTGTATTCCACCCGGATTTCAATCGGTGTTTCATCCCTTTCCATACCGTACGGGGCTTTGGTTTCCACAAGTTTGTACGTCCCGAGATCCAAATTTTCGACGATAACCGATCCCTGCTCATCCGTCACAAAATGACCGATTAAAATCTCCGGCTGTCCGTCAGACTCTCCGTCCGACTGTTCCTCCGCTTG
>DLBG01000096.1:0-10454 GCA_002494135.1 Lachnospiraceae bacterium UBA7027 | reverse complement strand
CCGTCCGACTGTTCCTCCGCTTGTTCTTCCGTCTGCGTATCCTCTGTCCGAAACAGGTCAAATTCCGCGCCTTCCAGCGAATGCTTTTCATAGCGGAACCCTTCCTCATCAAAGGAAATCAGTCCTTCTCCTTCCTTGATGAGCTCCAGCCTTCCTTTTACGGCCTCATTGCTGAAATCATAAGTAAAAACAGTCTTTGCTCTTTTCAGCTTTTCGGCCGAAGCGTCTATTTCATACACGTCTTTTCCCAAAACAAAACCTTTTGGTGCCTTTAACTCTTTCACATAGTATTTTCCTGCGGGAAGGTCCATGGCAAAATTGATTTTGCCTTCTTTTTCGGAAAGTACTTTCTTTAAAAGCTCATCTTTCGAAGCAAGAACGCTTCCGTTATACGCCCTGATTTCCTCTGCACAAAACAGCCCGAACTCCGCACCCGCAAGTGCTACAGTCCCGTCCGTCTTTGAAAGTTTCATCTCTACTTTCTTTCGCTCATCAAATACGCTTTCCGTCACGATGCATTCAGTAGCATCTTCTTCAAAGCGTACATCAAATTCTACGGGAGTTTCGTTTAAAACATACCCTTCCGGGGCAACGGTTTCCCGCACCGTATAGTGCCCTTCCGGCAATTCCTTAAGGCTTCCGAAACCGTTTTCATCCGTCACGATTTGTCCGACGCTTCCGCCGTTTTCATCAAAAACTTCAAACCCGGCTCCCGCAAGTCCCTTCTCTTCCCAGATAAAATTGCCGTCTTCATACCCACTTAAGGTCTCACCTGATTTAGTGATTTGTAATTCTCCGTACTTCGGAGTTTCGGGAACATCAGGCACATCGGGAACATCAGGCACATCGGGTACCTCCGGTACGTCGGGAACATCAGGTACGTCCGGCACCTCGGGTACATCGGGCACGTCCGGAACATCAGGAACGTCCGGAACATCGGGTACGTCAGGTGTCGGCGGATTGAAGAATTCCACGTGACCCTGTACAGCAATTTTCTGACTGTTCGTGTCATAATAAGTAACCCATCCGCTCTCCGCTTTCCTGCCGCTGTAATCTTCGCTGCCTCCCAGGACCTTGCCGAGATACCGGATCCAGGAATTGATTCCGTAAGCTTCCGCGATATCCTCATTCAGACCCTTGTAATACTGTCCGGGCGTGGAAGACATATTCGCACCCACAAATGCATAATTGGCAACGATGTGCGTATACAGATACTGTTGCTCATCCGTTAAATCCACCCCGTAATTGTCCGCAAAGAATTTGCGCATTACCCAGGAACCTTCGCCTCCGTAGCCGTAATAAAGGGCCAGTGTCAGCATCGGAGCTTCCGAATAGGAAAGCTCGTGCGAACTGTTATATTCTCCGTTTCCGACCGCGGACTTCTCGGATTCGATACAGTAGGCAATCCGCCCGTCCAGGGTATACATATGTGTGGAATAGGATGCACCGTTTAAATACCGGTTATAGGGGATATTTGCCCCACGTACCAGATTCGCCGCCCTGGCATGCAAAACAAATTGCGAAGACGACAAAACACCAAGCAGCATCGTCAGTGCCGACACCAAAAGACAAAGACACCGACGAAAAGAATTTCTTCGTTTCTTCATAGACTCTCTCCTTTATGAAATTGTAATGATTTAAAAATGGAATTTGCGAAAGAGAACCTCTTCCGCGTACGGGTCGAAAGACCCTGCAATCTATAGATGTGTTTGGATTATATAACGGTCATTGTGAATGTGTCAATCACTTTTTAAAAGGAATTCATTTGTAAAGTTCAAAAAATACCCTCCTTACCGGTTGTCCGGCAGGGAGGGTAAAAAATCATATTCCGGGGTCTTTTCGTAAAAAATCCTTATTTTCTGGAGCTGAATAACGTTCCGATAATTCCGCGTCCCAGGGAAGCTCCGACATTTCCGCCGAGCGTTTTTCCGAAGGTTCCGCCTACGGATTTACCGAGGCTCTTTCCTGCTTCTCTTCCAATGGTTCCGGCCACGGAACTTGCCACGGACTTGCCCGCATTCTTAACGGCGCGCTCCTTCTGTGCTTTCGCTTTTTCAGCCTCTTTTTGGCGGGCGAGTTCTTCACGTTCTGCCGCTTTCTGCGCCGCAAGTGCTTCACGCTCCGCTGCCTTCTGTGCCGCAAGTGCTTCGCGCTCTGCTGCCTTCTGTGCCGCAATGGCTTCACGCTCCGCTGCTTTCTGTGCTGCGATTTCAGCTCTCTCGGCTGCCTTTCTCTCTGCTTCTGCCTGACGCTGTGCTTCCTTTAACGCTGCCGCTTCTTCCGCTGCGCGCTGTTTTTCAAGTTTTGCGACTTCCTCTGCCCTCTTTTTTTCTTCGGCATCGGAAACAGCCTTTCTTTGCAGGAACTCATATGCGGAGTCACGGTCAACGCTTTCCGCATATTTTATATAATACATGCAAGACTTGATTTTTGAGTCTCTGGTTGCATCATCGATTACTCCGAGCTGGCTCTGCGGAGGAAGAATATTGCAACGTTCCACAATTGTGGGAATACCTTTTTCATCCAGTACGGACACCAGTGCCTCGCCGATTCCGAGCTCCGTTAAGGTTGCAAACGTATCGAAGGCAGGATTCTCACGGAATGCCTGTGCAGCCGCTTTCGCCGATTTTAACTCTGCGGGGGTATAGGCGCGCAGTGCATGCTGAATCTTGGTACCGAGCTGGCTCAATACTCCGTCCGGAATATCCTTGGGATTCTGGGTGATGAAGAAAACACCGACGCCCTTGGAACGGATGAGTTTGACAATCTGCTCGATTTTATCAAGCAGTGACTTGCTTGCGGAATCAAAAAGCATATGAGCTTCATCGAAGAAGAAGACAATTCTCGGTTTCTCCATATCTCCCGCTTCGGGAAGGGTTTCATATAATTCGGACAGCATCCAGAGCATGAAGGAAGAATACATCGTCGGATTGTTGATTAACTTCTGGCAGTCCATGATGTTAATGTTTCCTTTGCCCGTGTAATCACAGCCGATCCAGTCGCGAATGTCGAGTGCGGGTTCGCTGAAGAACAAATCGCCGCCCTGAGATTCCAGTGCGATGACGGCACGGATAATGGCACCGAGAGACTGGCTGGACATGTTACCGTAGGTTAAGCTGTACTGTTTTGCATTCTCACCGACGAAAGTCAGCATGGAACGCAGGTCCTTGGTATCGACTAAAAGCAGACCTTCGTCGTCGGCAATTTTAAAAATAACGCTCAGAATATCCGACTGTACTTCATTTAAACCTAAAATTCTGGATAAAAGAATCGGTCCCATTTCGCTGATGGTGGTACGAAGAGGAAGTCCTTTCTCGCCGTAAACATCCCAGAAAACCGTAGGATAGGAATCAAATTTAAAACCGTCCTCCATAAGGCCGAAGCGCTCGATTCTGCTCTTCATATCTTCGGTTTCGATTCCCGGAGCACAGATACCGCCGAGGTCGCCCTTTACGTCAGCCAGAAATACCGGCACGCCGATGGAGGAGAAGGACTCCGCCATAACCTTGAGCGTAACGGTTTTACCGGTACCGGTTGCACCGGCAATCATGCCGTGGCGGTTGGCCATTTTCGGAAGCGCGTAGATCTTCTGCTCCCCTGATTTTGCAAAGTAAATTTTGTTCTCGTGTAACATAGTAACCCCCTTTGAATTAATCTTCTATTTCCTTTAACGTAACCTTTACATCCCCGTTTGAATCCACGTCTATTATAGCATAACTCGGTCTGTGACTGAACTGTCTCGGATAACTTAAGCTGCCCGGATTGATGATGTGGACTCCGTCGATTTCTTCATAAAAAGGCCTGTGCGTATGCCCGAAAAGTACAAAATCGCATCCCCGGTTCTTTGCCTCATCCAAAAGTCTGTGATAGCCGGAAGAAACGTTATAAAGATGTCCGTGTGTCACGAAAAACGATTTTCCCCCGTACTGGAAGAATCTCTCTCGCGGCAGATTTGAAAAAAAATCGTTATTTCCCTGCACCGCACAGAATACGCAGTTTACGGAACGGTCAAAATCGTCCTCGCTGCCCTGCGTATCCCCGCAATGGATAACCATATCCACGGGCTTCTCTTTTTTATAAACTTCGTAAAAGCGACGGTCCATACCGTGGGTGTCGCTGACTACAAGTATTTTCATGCCTTCATCCTCTAGAGTAAATCCTGAATTTCGGACCAGATTAAACGGAATGCCTTGCCGCGGTGACTGATTTCGTTTTTCTCTTCCATCGGGAGCTCGCCGGAACTGCATTCATATCCTTCGGGACGGAAAATGGGATCATATCCGAATCCGTTTGTTCCTCTTTCCTCATATCCGATGTACCCTTCCATCGTGGCACGGACAACAACTTCCTTTCCGTCAGGAAGAACAGCGGCCACGGCACAGACGAAACGTCCCGTACGTTTTTCTTTCGGCACACCGTCGAGGCGTTCGATGATTTTGGCGTTCTTAATGGAATACGGGGTATCTTCACCCAGATAACGGGCCGAGTAGATACCGGGCTCCTTGTTTAAATAATCTACTTCCAGACCGGAATCATCCGCAAGAACGCAGCCTTTGCATACATTCCAGACCGCTTTCGCCTTAATTAATGCGTTTTCCTCAAACGTGCTGCCATCCTCCACGATGTCAATGTCCACACCGGCCGCTTTCATGGAGACGATTTCGACCTCCGGATCTTTCATGATTTCACGGATTTCACGAATTTTACCTTCATTGCCGGAAGCAATGATAATGCGTTTTGTACTCATTGATTGTTTCTTCCTTTTCCGACATTTTTTAAGACTCCCGCTTCGGAGGCTTCGGCCCCATATACTGCAGGAAATAAGTCTTCATCATGCCGTTATATATCTTTCTGTTTTTATCTGCTTTGCGCCCCAGATCGGCCTCTGCATTTTCATACGAGGTAATCAGATACATGGACCAGGAGTCCAGCGCACGAAAACGCTCGCCTATGGTCCGATACAGTGCCGGAAGTGCCTTTTTCTCTTCCAGACGTTCTCCGTACGGAGGGTTGGTTATAATAAAACCGTACTTCTTCGGATGCGAAAGATCTGCCACGTCTCTGGTCTGAAAATGAATCAGATGGTCGACTCCCGCCAGACGGGCATTCTCTCTGGCAATTTTCGTCATCTCGGGGTCCAAATCGTATCCCTGAATGTCTACGTCGTCCTTTGTAATTGTCTTATCCATGCGATCATTGGCATCCTGTACACAGTCATACCAGCTTTTTGCAGGAATTAAATGTTTCCATCCTTCTGCCGTGAATTCACGGTTCATACCCGGTGCAATTCCGGCAGCCATTAAAGCGGCCTCGATGGGAATGGTTCCGCTGCCGCAGAAAGGATCCACAAGTATACGGTCCTTCTTCCAGGGAGTAAGCATAATTAAAGATGCGGCAAGATTCTCTGCAATGGGTGCCTTCGCAGTAAGTTTACGGTACCCTCTTTTATGCAGGGAAACACCGGTGGTATCGATGCCCACCGTCACCTCATCGTTCTTCAAAAAGACTCTGACGGGGAATTCCGCTCCTGTTTCCTCAAACCAAGAAATGCCGTAGTGACTCTTCATTCGTTCCACCATGGCTTTTTTCATAATGGACTGAATATCCGACGGGGAGAACAGCTTGCTTTTGACGCTGGCCGCTTTCGTGACCCAGAATTTTCCGTCCTTCGGAATATATTTTTCCCATGGGATGGCCAGAGTCCCCTGAAAGAGCTCTTCAAATGTTTCCGCATGAAAAGAACCGACAGAAAGAAGAATGCGTTCCGCACTTCGAAGGAAAATATTGGCATAGCAAATGGCCTCATAATCTCCGAGAAACGTTACTCTTCCGTCGGATACTTCCTTTGTCTCATAGCCTAAATCTATGATTTCTCTTTTTAAAACCGCTTCCAGTCCGAAGTGACAGGGAGCAATCAATTCCAAGTATTCCATGTATTGTATTTTACTAGATTTATGAATGTGATGCAACTAACAGGAACACATAAAAATAAGGCTGCCGGTTTCCCGACAGCCTTTGAATAACAGTATTGTAAATCAACCTTTTACGGAACCAAGTGCCACACCACCAACGATGAACTTGGAAAGTACAAGGTAAACAATGATTACAGGGAAAATAGAGAAAGTAATCATTGCGTAAACCTGACCCATATCAAACTTAAGGAAGTCTGCACTACGTAACATAGCGATCAATACGGGAAGGGTTTTTACTTTATCCTTGGATAACAGAAGTGCAGGAGTAAAGTAGTTGTTCCAGTTAGCTACGAAACAGAAGATAGCCTGTACTGCGATAGCGGGCTTCATCATAGGCATTACGATGAAGTTAAAGGTTCTAAATTCACCGGAACCGTCGATACGTGCTGCCTCAATGATAGCAAGCGGAAGTACGGAATCCATGTACTGCTTCATGTAGAAGAAAGTAACCGGAGCCGCAATTGCGGGAATAATCAGCGGAAGGAATGTATTGTTCCATTTCCACTTTAACATCATGTCGATGAAACCAAGCGCAACGACCTGAGTCGGGATGGTCATGATAATCATGATGAAGGTAAACACAACATTCTTTAGTTTGAAGTCATATGCATGAATTGCATAAGCTGTCATTGAAGAGAAATATGTTGCCAGGATTGCACAGGATGTGGAAATGATTACGGAGTTTAACAAACCGTTCCATACAGGCAATGTACCCTTGAACAAACTTATAAAGTTCTTAATCAGATATCCACCCGGTACAATCGTGAAACCTGCTTTCAATGCTGAGTTGGATCTGGTTGTGTTGATAAACAGAACGAAGAACCAGAATAAGCAAAGTGCACAGATTAAAATCAATACTACGTTGGCAACCACACGTCTGACACGAATACCGCCGGTCACCTTTTCTTTATCCATTTGGAGCTGCATAGCACCTTCTTTTGCCATAATCCCCAACCTCCTAATCGTCTTTTCTGTCTGTTACTTTATATACGAGCAAACTCAGAGCACCTGTGATAATGAACAGTATAACCGAAAGTGCACCGGCCAAACCGTAGTTCTTGCTGAACAGATGCTTGTTCAAGTACATGATCATAGTCATGGAAGTTCTCATCGGGAATCCGTCACCGTTGGAGAGAATCTGCGGTACATCGAACATCTGCAAACCACCGATTAAGGATGTAATCAATACATATACGAGAATCGGGCGAAGCAAAGGTAACGTAATTCTCCAGAATACCTGAGTAGGAGTTGCACCGTCCACTTCCGCTGCTTCATACAGTGAAGCGTCGATACCCAACATACCTGCCATCAACAGGATGGTCGTATTACCAAACCACATGATAAAGTTCATGAAAGCAACAAGTGCTCGAACTGACCAGGTGTGATCAAAGAATGAATAGGGCTGGAATCCGGGAATAATGGAAGTAAGAATCGCGTTAACCGGTCCGCCTAATGAGAACAATGCAAAGAATAACATAGAGAATGCGGATGCCATAATCAGGTTCGGCAGGTAAATGATGGTCTTATAAACCGGCGCTGCTTTTAATCTGAGTCTGGGATCTGCAAACCAGGAACCTAACAATAATGATACAAAAATCTGCGGGATGAATCCCAAAATCCACATGATAACCGTATTCAATGCATATTTGGGAAGGTCCGTCGTTAATAACTCTTTGTAGTTTGCCAGTCCGATGAACTCGGGTCCTATGACGGACAAACCACTTCTGTAATATTTAAAAAAGCTCCAATAAATAGTCGTAAACAGCGGATATAACTGGAATACCGCATATGTTACAACGAAGGGAATCAGAAAGATATATCCCCACTTATTGTAGCTTACTACTTTCCCCCTCTTGACTTTACTCATACAATACCGTCCTCCGTTCCATACCTTTTCTTTTTTTGAAGGCAAACTGCCTTAGAAGGTGAAACATTTCTGTTTCAAAAAAACAAGAAAGATAATGCCTGCCCATATGAACAGGCATTATCTTCTGCTTGCTTAAGTTAAGTCTTTGTTAGAACCGGTCTTTGAATTATTCAAGAGAACCAAGCTCTGCGTTGCCTAAGAAGTATTCCTTCATAGCTTTCTGGAATTCTTCGTTGCAGCCCTGATCATACTGTCCGATGTTCTTAAGGGAAACCTTGCCAACACCATCAAGGAAGATCTTGTAAGGGTTCTGTCCACCAAGGATATCGCTGGTGAAGGTAGTATCGTTAGCAAGTTCAGAAAGAAGGGACTTGCTGTTTACGCAGTCGGAGTCTTTCTCAACGATCTCTTTAAGGACCTTCTTATCAGTGGTCATGGTCTTGATGAGTTCAGCAACTTCGGTCTTGTTGTCAGTACCGTTAGCTGCGCAAATCCAAGTACCGCCCCAGAAGAAGCCCTGAGGTCCTTCGGTAAGTGCCCAACCGCCATCATGTGCAACGGAGCCTTCCTGATCAGCTGCCATACAGAAGTTGATTAACCAAGCGGGTCCAAAGTAGCAGAATACGTTACCGGTCTGGAAGAAACCAGCGTTCCACTCATCACCCCAAAGATCGTAGGTACCGGTGTAACCGTTGTCTACCATTTCCTTGGAATCGTTAACCCAGTTCATGATGTTTGCATCGATGTTAAGCTTTCCATCAACTACCCAAGGAGAGGTTACGTTGTTGGAGTATACACGATAGGTATCATTTGCGGAGCAGGTGATGGTGTATCCGGCATCTTTTAACTTAGCAGCGGTGTCACTGAATGCTGCCCAGTCAGCAACTGCCTTCTGAACTTCAGCGGGATCATCGGAACCAAGAACTTCTTTAGCGATGTCACGTCTGTAAATTAAACCACCTGCGCAAGCCTGCCAGGAAGCACCTTTAAGCTTTCCGTCGAAGGTTACAGCGTCTTTGGTGTAATCGAACTGATCTGCGAATACAGAATCATCAAGACCGATCTCGCTCATAGGAAGAGATGCGTTCTGTCCGGTGTACTTGATAGCGTAGTCAGCTTCTACTAAGAAGATATCTACGGTACCTGCAGAGGTATCAGTTCCAAGGAAGTAGTTATCTACCTTATCCTGATATGCAGTTCCTTCGTTAGGAGTGATAACCCAAGTTACATCAACGCCCTTGTAAGTTCCCTTGTTAGGATCAGCAGCGTCAGCCTTGTAATCAGGGCAGTGATCCTTTACACGGTTCTGGAACTCATCATTCCAGCAGTAAATAACGATTTCCTTACCACCATCGGTAGCGGTATAGTTTCCGTCATCAACAAGATCAACAACAGTACCTTCCTTTAATTCAGGATACTTCTCCTCAACTGCAGTCTTGAATGCTGCAAGAGCGGTGTTTCCGGTCTCAACGTTTCCGGATACTACTTCGGAGCCAGCAGGTGTAGAAGTAACTTCGCTAGTTCCAGGATTCTTGGTACAGCCAGCAAGTAAAGCTGCTACCATAGCTGTGGATAACAATACACTTAATAATTTCTTTTTCACTTTTAGTTTTCCTCCTCTATTATTATAGTGTAGTGAATAGTGTCTGCCGATTCGGGAAGGATACCCCCTTCCTTTGTCAGCAAGGTCATTATATATCACTTTCGCAACACTTGACAAGAGATTTTCTGTTATTTTTGTCCAAAAATATCAAATTTGGTTAAGATGTTCACAATTTCGTTCATTTTTTGTTCATATTTACGTCGTTTTTTGTTCATAAAAGGTTTACATTGCCTTCATTATTTGCTTTTCTGTGAACATTTCCCCATTAGGGACCTCCCGTCTTGCTTTTCCCCTTATTTATATAGTATAATTTACGATACACAGGTCGTACTTCGGGAAGGCCGAAAAACTATAATGATAAGGAGAAACATGCATGAAATTTGGATTTTTTGACGACACAAACAAAGAGTATGTGATCAATTCCCCTAAAACTCCCTATCCGTGGATTAACTACCTCGGAACTCAGGGATTTTTCTCACTCATCTCCAATACGGCTGGCGGATACAGCTTCTATAAGGATGCCCGTTTAAGACGTATTACCCGTTACCGCTACAACAACGTTCCCATCGATATGGGCGGACGTTACTTCTATATTAATGACGGCGGCACCGTATGGAACCCCGGCTGGTCTCCCGTAAAAACGGAGCTCGATGCTTACGAATGCCGTCACGGTATGGGCTACACCATTATTAAAGGTAAAAAGAACGATCTTCAGGCTGAAGTAACATTCTTCGTACCGAACGATTATGACGGTGAAGTTCAACAGGTTGTTTTAAAGAACGAAGGCAGCGCTTCTAAGACCTTTAAGTTCTTCTCTTTTGCAGAGTGGTGCTTATGGGACGCACAGGATGACTGCACCAACTTCCAGAGAAACTTCTCCACCGGACGTGTGGAAGTGGACGGTTCCGTGATCTATCATAAAACCGAATACAGAGACAGACGTGATCATTACGCTTTCTATTCCGTAAACGACACCATCGACGGATATGATACCGACCGCGATTCCTTCATC
>DLBG01000040.1 GCA_002494135.1 Lachnospiraceae bacterium UBA7027 | reverse complement strand
CGGCTTTCTGGTCTGACTTACATATTTTTTAAACAGTCCCATCGTTCTTTCCTCCTCTATCTTTTCTTAAACGAATAATCGCACATGCTTCCACCGGTTCCGATCTGTTGCCCGTAATTGTTCGAATCCGTGTTGTTTTCTTTCTTCACGCTGACCAGGAAGCTGCCTTCATCGGTCCGGATTTCATATCTGTCTGCAAGAGGATTCTTGTTGCCCACCACACAGTAATCACACATACTGCTGTTTCCGCAAGTACCACATCGAATCAACGTTCCGTGAATCTGCTCTATCCCAAAAAAATCGCTGTTACACATTAACGGCAATACATGAAGAAGGTTATGTTTCTTTGCAAATTCCGCATTCGGACATTGTGTAAAATGATATCTGGCGATGTGATTTTCTTTATCATACGGCTCTTCGACATTAATGAATCCATCGGGGTACTTTATGCAGTCGCGCCTGTCCCCGTCGCCGGATTTTTTAAAAACCTTATTGATCAGCCACATATCGGAAGAACGATTCAGATTAAATATTTTTCCGAGCTTTACAAAAGGACCCATAAACAGATTTGATACAAAATCCTGCAACTCCGATATCGGCGGCTGATCCGGCAGAACCGGATACATCGCAAATATCAGTAATCCGCCATAAATTGCCATCGCATGGCCATTCTTCTTTCCTCCGTAATCCGGTAAATCCGGAAGGTATGCATTATACTGTTCTTCCGTCTTTTTCCACAGAATCGCACCCTGTTCGGCTCCGTATCTCTTATTCAGCCATTCCTTTACCGGTTTGCAATACGGTAAATCCGCTATTGGAATATGATTATCCGCCATTCGATTACACTCCCTTTTCAAAATTGTTCATTTTTCTTCGTTGTAATTATTTTGCTTTTACTCCAGTAAATGAATGCCGTCAGAAAAGTCAGTGCTTCTCCCATGCTTTCAAATGCACCGTATGCTCCTTCGACCGCAGTTCCTTTAAAAATAAGCTTCCAAATCATTCCGATTGCAAAGGCACCGAGTATCCCTACAAGACACATAACTCTCGGAAGTTTCAGTTTTCCCGAAACCGTAGCGATAAAATGAACAAGATATTCAAAACATAAAAAGATAATCAATACCAGATTAACGGGCGTTAATATGGCAGACCATTGTTCGCAAACGCCGACCGCCAGCTCCGTCTGGCCTCCGAGATTAATAATCTGTTTATATGTGATCGGCAAAAGCGAACCCAGTGCAAAATGAAGATATCCCGTGGAAAATACGCCTATTCCCATAAATATTGTAAATAATCTGAGCACCTTTCCGCAGGATTCATCGATCATCTTTTTAAAACTGAGATAGGCCGGAATCATGAAAATCATACCGATAAATCCGAGTATCGCTGAGAGCACAAATCTCCACATCGCCACATTAATCCACAACGGATCGATTTCTCCGCCCGTTGTTCCTTTGTAACAATATATAAGGCAGTCTCCGACCATGAAAAATATACCGCCTATAACTCCCATCAAAGATTGTAATTTGTGTTTATTCATAAATCCTTCCTATCTTAACCGGTTTCTTTACTCCCGGAAAGAACGGAATACATCTGTTCACTCGTTTTTTATACTCGGCATATTCGTTGCCATAAAGATTAAGCAACCATTTTTCCTCCGAATTGATAAGTGCAATGGTCATGATTAACCAGTTAACGACCGGCAAACCCAGCATCAGAACATTATGCCACATCAGGGTTACACCGATTAATGCAATCCATATTCCGCTGTACATCGGATTACGGACCCACGCATAAATACCATCCGTTTTGAGTTTGTTTTCCGATATATTCTCATCCATTCCGGAACGCAACGCTCCCATAAACCATACGAATATGCCGAGTGCAATAAGAACAGCTCCGATTATTCTGAATACCAAAATCCATGGCGAACCTAAAATTCCGATTTTAAACACATGCCCAAGCAAAACAATTCCGATTGCGGTTACCATTACCATTCCATATACAATAAACGGACCGACACCGTATAGCGGCAGCTTCTGCCCTTCTTTCACAAAATTCTTTAACATAACAAACTCCTGCAACTACTTTGCCTTTTCCATATTAGCTTAATCCTTACCTCTTTCGATCTATTCCAATCCCCGTAAAGATTATTACAAACCAGATTATCATGCTTTCGCTCATGAGCCCGTTTGTAAAACCAAGGCGGAAAGCACTTTCCGGCATAATAGATGAAATCAACTTTAAAACGCCGAATATAACCAGCACATTCGTAAATGCCATTCCTCTTTTAAATATGGTCTTTCCGGAAATCTGCAGGTAAAACCAGTATAAAAATACCGGAAGCATCAGTGCTTCACTCACTACAATCAGCCATGAAAAATTCGAATACAATCCTTCGCAAATTATGATTGCATCCCCCGCAAACCCGTTATTATTCAGCCATGCAAAAAGGCTTAATATTACAACATAGATCAGATGCAGAGCAATCCATGGCGTTAACCCGAATGCATTCAGATAATGATAAACTTTTTTGTGTTTCTCGCTTTTTATATAATCCTGAATAAGAAACAATGCTATTCCGTAAAAAATAATTCCCGGAAAAGCAAGCGCCATGGCAAGGATATATCTCCACTGCGGAATCTGTGCGGTACCGGCTGTCAGCCATATCAGTTTCCCGGTATGCGCCGGATTCCCATACATCATCAGCCAGTCTCCGCCGCCATAACACATACACCCAAGCAGACCACATATTAATCCTATTGTTCTCTTTGTTTTGTTATTCATTTTGTCTCCCGTTTTTCCTTTGCTGTTACTTGTCATTTGAAAGTATCATTCATCTTCCGCAACTGCCTCCCGCTTTATTGTTTTTACAAAGAACAGAAAGTAAATCATATGTGCAGTCCATACCACCGCGAGTATGATGCAGGGAATCCAGATTCCTTTTCTTGACATAAAAAAGAATCCAAGACCCATAAGAATCGTAACTGTAGTCAAGATACTTGCCTTGGTTGACACAAGCATTCCCCTCTTTTCCACAAAAGATTCCAGGTGCTTTTTATAAAGCTTTGTACCCTTAAACCAATTGTTCAGCCTGTCGGAACTTCTGGCAAAGCAGTATGCCGATACCAGATAAAACGGGGTTGTCGGAAGGATCGGAAGCACTACTCCGACCGTTCCCAGTGCCAGACAAATACAGCCAATCACAATGAATATAATTTTCTTAACTCTCACTTCTTTTTTATGTCTCCATATTGTTAGTTGCATCTAACCGCTATTCATAAAATAATGCGCCGTCATGGCGCATTACGTAGTTAGTCACCGCTAACTATTTTATGACAATTACACGTTTTTTTCAAGGGGAAACCATCCGAATTCTTTTGACATTTCGATTCATCATATGCCTTCCGTAATACCGGTATGCAAACCTCTTAATTGCCGAGAGTTCCTGATGATGCTCTTTTAACATCTCATCCGGCGAATCAAATATACCGAAATCCTGATTGTTTCCTTCGCGCTGGATATACGTATTATTCCTGTTAAAATCAATCACGGGATTTTGGAAATCACTGACTGCCACCCCGTATCTGCAAAACGCTCCGGTGCATTCTTTGTTGATATTCTGCAGTTTACTTAAGTACTCTTTATCAAGGATAAATGCCTCCAGCTCATACCATTTCCCTTCAAAGAAGACTTCCACGACGATAACATATTCATTTTCAAAAATAATTCTGCTCATTTTTACCCGGCCGATAACCCATCATATCATCAATGCTTTCAAGCACAGGTATAGCATACTTTTCACCGCCAAACAACCATTGTTCATGCTGCATGTCAAATTCACGGATGTCGGGATTCCGGAAATATTTCAAATACCGCTTCTTATATCGCTTGCCCATTTTATTGGCATAGATAAAATGGACTTTTGTGCCTTCCACATACGTATCTTCATGCAAATGCGTTAACAGGTCTGTATAGTACTCGTTCTTTACGGACTCCGGACTGAACTTTGAAAAGCATTCCACAAAGGTTTCCGCCGACACATCATCCATATCAAAGAACTTCTTCAGTTTTTCTTTTGTTTTATTCTTTTTGGCTGTACTTTTTGTTACTCCTGTCAGCAAAGGAACAACAAGTAAAGACTGGAGTTTTGCGCTTACCTTTCCGCTTTGATCAAGATCGCTGCTGCCGAAAATCCCATGATCGATGTGCACATTTCCTCTTGTGATAAGCTGTCCCACAAAAGTTCCGCCAAGGGACGAACCCAGCGCTCCGTCAAGCCTTCCGCCAAAGTTTTCCCTAATGTATGCTTCTATCTTTTCCGTGACTGTCAGGATATCCGGAAAAATCGCATCACTGCCGTCAAACCCGTCGTAGTTTACACAGATTAAGTGATACTTCTTCTCCAGTTCCGGAATGACCCGCATGAAATTCGTTTCCCAATTACAGCAAGTGCCGGGGAGCAGCATCAGTGTTTTTTCGTTTTCAATTCCTTTTTCTACAAATTGCATAATTACACCTCTCTCCCAATGCCGCTCCCCGTTTTATTAATATTCCTTTACGCTTTTTACATCTATGTGAATTTACACAAGACTTGCGCCAAGCGCCTTGCATGCTGCGATTGCATCATCGTCCGGCTCATTGTTTGCCATTACGGAATCAGTGGTAAGAACTGCGCCTGCTGCCTTTGAGCGCTCTTCCCAGTCGCGCATCCACTGTCCGTCGCCCCATCCGTAAGAACCGAATAACGCGATTTTCTTTCCGGATAATGCGCTTTCAAGTCCTGCAAACATCGGCTCGAATTCATCTTCTTCCAAAACCTCTGCTCCCATTGCGGGGCATCCGAATGCAATTGCATCAAACTCCGCTACTTTGTCTGCGTTAAAATCCGCAGGCTTAAATGTACTTACTTCCGCACCGGCTCCTTTTAAACCCTCAGCGACTGCATCTGCCATCGCCTCCGTATTACCTGTGCCACTCCAAAAAACTACTGCTGCTTTCATATGATTTCCTTTCCGGGAATCCAAAACACATATATGTATTTGTTCCCTTTGCTTATTGTGTATTTATGTTACTTGTTAAAGCCACTCAGATTGGTGCCACAATGAATGAATCATTGCACCATCTGAGGCATAGCAACCGTTAACTGTTCGAGGGAGGCACCCTCTTTGTATCTGCAAAGAAACCGGTTCGTGCATTTCTTGTATGCGGCAAACGTTTTATTTGCACTTTCCACATCGCTGTATACCTTCCAGCATCCGACGCATTTGCATTCCTTCGCATTATGCTGCATAAAGCCGACCACATCTTCCGGCGGGTATCCTAAGAAGAACCCAACCTCATGAGGAAAATTATCCTGCGTGGCATTTTCTTTCATACGACGAGCCAGACAGGCCACACAGAATTCCGCGTTCTCCGCATTATATCCAAGCGTTTCAATAACATTCTTTGCGATTCCGTTGTTTAAATCCCGGCGCAAAAGACCCGGCCTGTACATATAAAGCACAACACGCTTTTCGTAATACTTCACCGGAACAATGCGAATCCCTTTTTTGTAAAGAAGCATGTTCAGTCTTCTTAAATAGTCCCGCACTTCTTTTTTTCTTTTGTACTCGCAGGAAAACAGATTTCCCGTTTTCAATCCCGCTAAAGTCGGTGAACAATTCTCTACGATAATCTGATCGGACAATTCTTCTCTCCTTTCGGTTAACACCTTTCGATGACTCGAATATTAAATAAACCGCAGCCATTAGTTAGTTATATCTAACCATTGTCCTTAAAAAATAGTTAGTCGTAACTAACCATAAGACAGTATATATAATAACGGCAGACTTGTCAAGTCTGCCGCGGTGTCTTTTGTCTTATACACCTGTACCCGCTATGATTAGCAATACCGAGAACAGCATAAATCCCACTCCCAGCGGACCGATAATCCTTACTCCCAGTTTTTTCAGTAACATCAATACGATGATTGAAACAACAGGATTCAAAAGAAGACACCATTTGGAAACCGGAAGTGCTCCCGTCAGAATGGCAATGGATATAATAACCGTTCCTCCGAGCCACAGCGAAATAAAACCGATAATTAAAGGAAATTTAATTACGGGATCAATGGCCTTAAGTACTTCCGCACTCGCTTCATCCGAAATTTTATCGCATATTCTTCTGTATACAAGCGGCTTTATACAATAGGCTACATGGCACAAAAGGCCGGTATAACAGCCGATAAAGGTATTGATACGTAATGCAAGCGCAAGTGGTTCATTCTGCCCTGAAATCAGATCCGCCAGAAACCACATGACCAGATACGCTCCGGGCTGCCCCAGAAACGAAAGCCAGAAAGACAGTATGAATCTCTTATCCGTAACATCTTTCCACCATGGATTCACCTCTCTGATTGTAAATTTTTCCTTCGGATCAAGCTTCCCGGGTTTAACCAGCGGAACATCCGCCAGTGCCGCCAGTAGATTTAAAACGATACCGATAATTCCGATTATGACATATTGGTTCATATAACTGCTCTCCGATTTTTCAAACGATATTAATTTGCCTATATTAAAATCAGCAACCCAATAAACATCAATGATCCCGCTATATTTCCCTTTGCCGGAAGTTTTGTTGCCGCCATCGGAATCAAGAATACAGCCGTGTTAAAAACGCATCCCCATGCCGGAATTGACGTTTTGCCGCTGACAATCATCACAAACAGTGTTACAACAAAAACCAGCAACGCCGCATAACCGACAAACATTGTAACAATGGTCTTTTTCTGTAAATCTAAAGCCGCTTCCAGGGATTCCGATTTTAAATCCATTCGAATAAAGAGCCATTCCACGATTCCGCAAATGACATGATGTACAACAATAAATACAAGGAATGTTACGGATGCAATCAGCATGAAATTGGATGCCAAAGCTGAATACTCCTTCATCCAGTAACTCATTGCCAGATAACCAAATCCGAAAAGTGTGATTGCCAGGGTACCCAGCACCATAGATAACAAAGAATTCCTCAAGGGTGTACCTTTAAACAGTTCTGCCATTTTTCCCGGGTCTTTAGCATCTTTCACACCGAGTTTACCGTTCGGTGTATAAGTTAATAACGCATCGCACACACCACATAAAATATGCCCTATAATAGCCAGTATTATTGCTGTTTTAATCATTGACCGGTTCCTCTGTTTCTCAAATTATCCATCTCTATTATACAATTTTTCCTTTGTAATTTCTCGCGATTTTACTCTTATCCGGCACATACCAGTAATCACAGGAATCCGCTCCCGTGGCAACCGTATGTGTGCGAATCAGCTTCGCATGCATCAGTTTCGCATAAGCATGGTCCAGTGCACACATATGCGGCATAAGATCTTCATAACCATATTTCTTTGCATACTCCCAAAGCGGACACCCTACCAGCGTGAAGGCAAACCCTCTCCTCTCGTTGTTTGGATTGACTATCATTCCCCAGGTATCCGTCCACTCTCCGTGACGATGTTTCTCCTCAACTTTGTCAGCATATTTCTGATAATTGTTATAAAGATACTTCCTTAAAATTCTCAAAACCCTCGGATTATTTATATTCATTACCTTACCGAGTATTCTCAGATGATGATACAGATCATCAATGATCTCATCAATCGCTTCCCCTGCCATTCTGTGATTTGTCGCTTCATAATAGGCCAAAAAGAGAATGAACATGTTCAGATTATTGGAAAGAGAATTTTCTCTTCCACCGAGATCAGGTGCTTTCGCCATAAGCTTCGGCTGAATTCTTTTTGCTCTCGCAATAATCTGTTTCCTGTGTTTCGGATAATGTTTTTTTAAATATCTTTGAATTGCACGTTTTACAAGCCACTCCATTCTGTTTTTCTCCTTGCGTTCTTTCCCGTGTTTCCTTCACCGGCATCCCTAATCTTCCGGTTCCTGTCAAACTGCTTACTGTAATTTATTTAACCCTTCATAATATACCCCTTAAACAGCATAAAAACAGCCGCCATAATCATACATAAAAACGGATATGCAATAATCCGAATGATCTGGTTCTTATTATTGAACCCCCGATTCTTCCAACCTTCACAATCGGCAGTTTCCGGATAAATCTTTTTAAAATAACCTACCGTCATTACAAGCCATTGATCCTGAACGACGATATCAAATACTTTCATAACATAGAGCATCACAATAAAACGTAATGTCAGCTGCCAATATCCGATGTTATTGCGGATACCATCCACACCTATGTAAATCATTCCTGCAAACATTGCTGTCAGGAAGAAGCCCAATAACATATGCGCAATCACCTGTTTATGTTTCGGCGGGTCCGCATGATCTTTTGCCGCCAGCCTGACATCCTCCGGAAGAAACCGAAGCACAAGGGATGACTTTGCCATCGGACTTGCGATTACTATAACAAGTATTTCTATGACACACAGTATTAATGCTACAATGACCGTTTTTAACATCTTTCTTTATACCTTTTCTGTCAAAGTGTCTGAGTCACCTATAAACTGTTTGCTTTTACCAGTTCCACCATTTGATTCCAGCCTTCCTTCGCCTCCTTTACAATCGGAAAAACCGGATAACAATGAAACATTCCTTCCCCGACGATTATTTCATACTCCACGCCGTATTTCTTCATGGCATTTTCAAAAGAAGGTGCACATGCGTAAAGCGTTTCATCGGAACCGTAAATAAATGTAACCTTAGGACAGTTTGAAAAATCGCCTCTTTGAAGCCAGATCATATACCCGGGAACAGACATATCCCCATGTCGCATAACTTCTACCGCAGTCTTCATATAAGCAGCCGGTATTGCGACATCTTTTTTATCCAATTCCAACATTCTCTGCCATTCTTCATCCGAGTCGCAACAGGTTCCCGGAGAGATTGCCAGAATATATCCCGGCATGGGTGTATCGTCATGGCCATCATTGATATATGCAACCGTTCCGAGCGCCAGGTTTCCCCCCGAAGAAGTTCCGAGAATCGAGATGTTCTGTGCCTCATATTCTTTCAGCATTTCTTTATATGTTTCATGAATCATTCCGTATGCTTTCGTCAAAGGATAATCCGTACAAAGCGGATAATACGGAACAAATACGTCCACTCCCGTTTCCTTGGCGAACTTAAGTGCTTTTTTCACCGCATCGGGTCTCGGTGCCGCAACCATGCCACCGCCGATAATAAAAAGATTTGCTGATTTCACCCTGCTTTTATGAACCATTTTTATAACCGGAAATCCGGCTATCGAAATCCTGCTAATTTCAAAATTCGGATCACTTAATTCCGGAATCTTGATTTTGGCATTCTCTTTCTTTTTCTTCTCAACTATCTCCGCAGCAGATTTGCCCTCCCAGGATTTCTTAAGATTTATTGTCTTTACGATTCTTTTTAAGAGTTCATATTTAAAGCTCATTATCACTTCTCCTTCGACATTTTCTTCGATAGTGACAAATCAGTTTTTCCAGGTTTTCCTTCGGATTACCTCATCATAACAAGCCGGACCGTTCGAAAGATCGGAATGTCTGATAAAAACCACATGCCTGGGTAAACCTGCATACGCCCACTCATCCGTCATGCAAAAGATTTTACAAAGCCCCTGTATTCCGTATGTTTTAAACATCTCAACATACATGCATTTCGAAATACTGTACTCTACTTTATCCTTTGTCACAGTGAAATAATCGTATGTGATGCTCCCGTCCTTCACGCGTTTCGCATGGTCGTTAATATTCCATCTTCTTGCAATATTAAAACTGTTTGGAAGAATGTTTACAAAAGCAATAATCTTCTTAAACTTGTTTCTTCGTTTATCAAATCCTCTATTCACAATTTCAATGATTTCCGGATTGGAATATCCGAAAGATTTTAATTCCAGACACATCGCCATTACGGCATAAATGTAAGTCGCATCTGTCGTTGGATAAATATTATGTGCCTTAAAATTATCGGATGCATACATTTCCCGAAGCCTGTTTTGGAATGCTGTCAATTTTTTCTCAATATCATCAAAGTCGGCCTTTTTCAATGCTTCCCGATAATATTTTCCGTAAGTTTTTATTGCCTTATTGGTATCCATTCAAACCTCTGAAACTCAATTACATTTTCAACACCGAAACCAAAGAATACCGTTTACATGTCAGCCTTCTTCATCGTCACCAGCAGTCCTCCAAATGTCCATAGTGCTCCCAGACTGATCCAGCCTGTTGAAAGCGCATACACAATCGGTTCATTTCCAAGAAATCTCGTGATTACGACAACGACCAGTCCTGCCAGAAACGTAAAGATACAACACCATTTCGGATACGGTGTCAGTCCTTTTACAAACGCAACAAACTGTGTAATTGCCGCTGTTAAATAAAACGGCAAAAAAAGTATCATTACGGGAAGAAGAAAGAATTCGGCAAATCGAAGAGTACTCTCCGATGTTACAACCGGATTCAATGCATTTACGGAGTTTAAATAATACACTGTTGTGCAGCAAACAACATGCGTAAATGCGCCAAATGTAAGCATTCCAAACAATCCTGCTCTGTAGATATGTGCGTATTTTTCCGATTTGGATGCGATCAGTCTATATACTCCGAAATAACTCAAACATTCTATCGGAATTCCAATAACTCCCAATATTGCAGACCAAAAGATTCTTCCGTTTGATACCGTCAAATATCTGGAAAAATACCGATCCATTCCGGACAGATTAAGATCCGCAACACCCCATCCAAGCAGGATGTCACCAGCCAGAACCATCAGCGCCGCAACAATTCCTAAACGAAACAAATGGGCAATTCTTTTTTTATCAAGCATACTGTCAATTCCGATATTATTCATAACCTTCTACCCCTGTATCCATCGAATAATTTCTTTTTCCGACGATTCGAGATAAGACATATTCTCCTTCTTATATTTCCCAAATGTCTTATACATCAGTCCTATAAACGGTATCATACGATACAGTTTCTTTTCCCGTTCCTTGTTCGGCATAAGACCGTTTAAATGGCTTCCGTGAGGATATACAATAACCTTTATAGCCTTATCATATCCGGAATTCTTTAAGTTCCTTTCGATTTCACGTACCGAATATTCCGCAGGCCATGCTTCGTCTTCATCTCCTGCAATCAGAAGTACTCTTGCACCTGTTTTCTCTACGGAAAGCATTGCTTCACTTACTTTCGCTGAGTCATTATATGCATCATGATATGCAACCCACATTCCGGTTACTCTGCATTTAGCATCAGGATGCTTTTGATACTTTCCCGCCTTCACCTTGGAAAAATCTGCCGTAACATAAGGAATGTCGCAGCCTTTCCAGGTCGCAACACTTCGTCCGGTCATCGTCTTTTTATCTTTCAATGTCCCTTCAAACGGTACATGTGTCGGACTTACCATGATCAGGTTTTCAAAACCGCCGATATACTGTGCCGCAAGAACAGCAAAAATAGAACCCATGGACTGTCCGTAAATACTGATATGTTCAATCCTTTTCTTTGTCCTTAGGTATTGGACTGCCGGAAGAAACATATCCACGGGTATATGATTCGGTGAATCCGGAATCCCCTCCGCGCCGAATAACGAAACCGATAATCCCGTGATTCCATAGTCCGCAAACCGTTCCGCAAACTTAATACCGGGAAGAATGCTTTGTTCTCCGCCCATTACAATAATCACTGCCTTATCGCCGCCGTCGTTCGGTTCTGCAAGGTGTCCGACAAAACCATGTTCTTTTACATTGAAATCCTCATGCAACATATTATTTCATTATTTTACCCTTCCTGTTTTTTTCTTGCCACCAGGTGCATTCTGGCCTTTTTTGCGCTTTCCAAAAGTTCAATCTTGAGTTCCGCATTCGTACAATACTCGCGGATTTCATCAAGTGATTTAGCCCCGACATCACCGTGCCCTGCCATATTTGCCAGAGGCATTTCTATATGATTCATAAGCCAGAGCACGGGTTTCGACGAAGTATAATCCTGAAGAATCAATCTACCACCCGGTCTTAAAACTCTTTTTACGCTGTCAAAAAATTTCTGTGGATTCGGATAATGATGAAAACTGTTGGAACATATGATGACATCAAACGAATTCTCCTCAAAAGGGAGATTCTCACAGTCTCCGACCACCCAGGCCACGCCTTCCAGATTCTTTGCCCTTGCGACCTCAATCATTCGCGGCGTGATATCCAGTCCGGTATAGTTCTTCCCGGGATTTTTTTCGTAAAGCAGCGAAATCATTGGGCCTGTACCGCATCCGCAGTCGAGCAGATCTGTATAGTCTTCTTTCTCAAGTTCTCCGGCAATATACGGATAATCTTCTTTACAGATTTCATAGATCCCCGAATGATTGGATTCATAAACATCTGCCGCTTTCGTAAACTCTTTTATCGTTAATTCTTTGTATTGCTCTTCCGTACGCATATCATCACCTGTTTATATTTTTCTCTATTCCTCTTGCAAACTTCTCCGGATTAAACGGTGCAAGACCTCCGTGCCCGACATTCTTAATCTTACGAAAAACCGTTCGGGGCATTCTTTTTCTTACATAAGCCACATCATTCTTTCGGGCTTTCACTTCTTTCTCTGCGACCCAGTATTCAATATGTCCGCAATCAGAATGAATACTTCCCGGCAAAGAATAATTATTACATGAATCAAATGTGCGCCAAATCGTCTTTGCACTGATCATCTTAAGAACCTTTGCCGCATATTCGACATCTTCTTTTGATAATTCATCTGTCGAAAAAGCTTTTTCCAGTAGCCTGGCACCACCAAGCTTGCCTGAATAAATCAATAAAAAATCTTTTAATGCAATAAGCCTTGTAAGAATCCACGGGAGCTGATATGGTGTAATTCCGCCGTCTATTACAGCGCTATGAACATTTACCATGTTGTATGCAAGCATTCGAATCACAATGCTTCCACCCATAGAACACCCGTATAAACAGGTAACATCCTCAAGATTATGTTCAACCAGCCATTTCGCAATATCCCTTGAGATAGCTTCAACACTTGTAAAATCGCATCGCACGTCCGGATCATATCCGGGAAGTGCCGGTATAATCAGATGATATTTCTTTTCCAAAAGCGGAATCACATATTCGAAATAATCCCACATTACAATCGACGGATGTATTAAAACCACTACTTTTTTATTCTCTTTTCCAAATTCATGTACAGTCATCATTCTCTCCAAGTTTAATATTCTGCTGACACTTTATCTCCTTTGATTCATAATCAAAAAACTAAAACTTAATCAGCGAACAAATCCATGCAGCAAGTGCCGATGCAGCCGGAAAGATTACCAGTAATTTGAGCAACTGACTTACAATATTATATCCATACTTTCTGTTTGCATATGCACTTTCCACTTCCGGAAAATAGAACTGGAAAAAGTGAAATTTCATAAGCAGGAAATAATCGAAAAAGATCATGTCATAAAGCTTGTAGGCCGTAAAGATGAAAACGAATCTGAAAAAGAACTGAAAAAATGTGAAACCGCTTCGAAAACCATCCCAGATGGAGATTACTCCGACTCCCAGAATCATCAGAAAGCTGAAAATCATCAGCACCCATCCGATTGATCTTGCACCGTAGAATAATTCTTTTTCTCTCGGGATAAGCGCCTCTTTAGCCTCCTTCGGCGCCGAAGAAAAGAATTTCGTATTCTGAATAAAAGCTACCGCAGAAAACATCATCAACGTTATTGCAACACAAAAAATGATTGCAAGAAAAACTGTTAAAAGCATTATTTTATCCTTCTTTCTTTACCTTCCTGTATGATTATTTGCATTCCGCCAAATGCATTTCGGTCCTTAACGCTTATTCCTCCGTTTTCTCCGGCAACAGTTTTGTCATACTGTTAAGTCCCAGAGCCAATGTAGATCCGTTATGCAGCATTGCAGATACAGCAGGTGGCAGAACTCCGAACACACCCAGTATTATTAATGCTGTGTTGAATCCCACAATCGTTCTGTAATTAAAACGAATTCGTTTCATAAGAAGTGTACTGATTTCCCTTAATGTAACAAGGCTCTCCAGATTTGATGAACTGATTGTGATATCAGCAATCTGTCTTGCAATCTCCGCACCGTCGCTGATGGCAATTCCGGCATCGGACGCAGATAATGCCGGCGAATCATTAATTCCGTCGCCTACCATGATGACCTTTCTGCCTTCTGCTTTTGCTTTTTCAACATACCCTGCTTTATCTTCCGGAAGAACCTCTGCATAGTATTCCGTGATTCCGGCTTCGGCTGCTATTTTTTTCGCTGTTCTTTCGCTGTCGCCGGTCATCATCACGATATGTTCGAATCCCTGATTTCGAAGTTTTTCAACAACAGTGCTCACTTCTTCGCGCATCGGATCCTCAATTAAAATACATGCCGCAAGTTCTCCGTTCTTTGCAAAGTAAAGATGAGAATATTCATCGGGAAGGTTATTGAAGAGTTTCTTTTTACCTTTTGGTATCATGACATTTTCATCTTCCATCACAAAATGCCAGCTGCCGATTACAGCTCTTTCATCATTTATCATGGAGGCTATTCCGTGAGCCACAATATATTCAACCTCGGTATGAAGTTCCTCATGAAGAAGTCCTTTTTCATTTGCAGCATCAACAACTGCACGTGCCACAGAGTGGGGAAAATGTTCTTCAAGGCAGGCAGCCTGGCGAAGCAGTTCGTCTTCCGATTCATTATTGAAGGATATGACATTCACAACAGTCGGTTTGGCTTTGGTAAGCGTCCCTGTTTTATCCAATACAATTGTATCCGCATCCGCAACGGCTTCTAAGAATTTACCGCCTTTTACGGTAATATCATTCTCCGTGGCTTCCCTGATTGCAGAAAGTACAGAAATCGGCATTGCCATCTTTAATGCGCACGAATAATCCACCATAAGAACCGACATCGCTTTTGCCACATTCTGACTGAATAACCATGTTAATCCGGAACCGAGCAGTGTATACGGTACCAGTCTGTCTGCAAGCCTTTCCGCTTTGCTCTCCAGAGATGATTTCAGCTTTTCGGTTTCCTCTATCATCTTTACAATCTTGTCGAATCTTCCGCAGCCTTCCGTCTGTGTAACCTCGATAGTTATTTCTCCTTCTTCGACAACCGTGCCGGCGAACACACTCATCCCGGGATTCTTATGTACGGCAGTCGATTCACCGGTCATTGAAGCCTGATTTACCATTGCTTCGCCGCATAGTACTTCTCCGTCAAACGGAATCATATTGCCCATTCTGACGATAACCTGATTACCTTCAGCTACTTCCGAAGAATCTCTCAGTTCTTCTCCGGAATCTGTAAGGAGCCAGACTTTATCAATATTTAAGGACATCTGTCTTGCAAGGTCATCGATTGAACTCTTATGCGTCCACTCCTCAAGAATATCTCCTATTTTCAACAAAAACATAACACTGGAAGCGGTACGAAAATCTCCCGTAAGAATCGCTGCCGTTATCGCTATTGCATCAAGCAGTTCTACCTGCAGGCGGTTATTTTTAAGCGTTTTTAATCCCCGCCATACATATCGGATTGTTTTAATAACAATCCAAACCCTTCTTACTGACGCCGGAAGAACAAGCCGTTTTCCGTAATGAAGAATTATCGTTGTTGTCAATTTGTCTAAATACTTTGCAGAAAGCTCTCTTCCGGAGCTTTCAAATACTCTTTCAGGGACATTTATATTATCAAATGAAAATCTCCGGATGATATTTATCATGCGTACGCGGTCACAGTCATAAAAAACAACCGCATCAGCGGTTCTTTCGTATACCTTAACTTTGCGTACTTCATCAAAGCATTTAAGATAATATTCAAAGGTATCCGCCTCCCGGAAGGTTAACTTCTTCACCGGAAGGTGGATTCTCATTCTGCCTTTGAGTTCGTGTCGAATCGAAAATTTCATGTTTATTATGCTTCCTTTTTCTTTCTGCTTCTCTTCGGCTTCGGCGCCTCTTCCTTAACAATTTCTTCTGTTTCAACCGGTTTGGTTTCAACTAATTCCTTTTCTGTTTCTTCCGATTCGCATTCTTCCGTTTCTTCTACATCATCTGTTTCTTCCGCATCATCAATCTCAGCTTCTTTTTCTTTTCTTGCTCTCTCTTCATTGATGGCTTTGGCTTCTTCGTAGATATCCGAGCAATTTTCACGCAGAGTTGTAACCTGATCCAAAACCGAATCCTTCGCTCTTAATGCACCTGCCGTACAATGCGCATAAACTTTCTTAGCATCTTTGGAACATAAGAGTTTGATTCCCTCAAATCCAAATAATGTGCCTAACGCAAAAATACCAATCCCTTTCCATACATTCATGATTCATACCTCCATCTCTTTTATTTTTATATGCAAAGCCACCCGCACATCAGCGTGCGGGTGACCGCGGAAGCTTATAACAAGACTTCCCACATATTTCCCATGTTTTTGAATCCACCTTCCGGAGCACAGCTCTTACACTTCTGCCCGTCCGTACATCCTCCGCAGGTGGAACAATCATGTCCATTAGCCTGATTATATCCGGTTTTTCTGATTACTCCCATCCGCTCCAGATATTCCAGGTCACGTTTCACCTGATCCGTTGAAACTGACATTTCAGCGGCAAGCATTTCTATGGTTCTTGATTTTCCGTCTTTTAATAATTCTAATAATTTCTGCATATTCTTACCAAATCATCATGCCGATATAATAAGCCGCACCGGCTAATAAAAGAGCAACCACAGTGTAATAAATCGCAATAATGGATGTCCATTTTACGGAATGAGTCTCCTGATAAGTTGCTGCCAGTGCCACGATACATGGCATATTAAATGTCATAGCCATAATAAGAGCGAGTGCCTCCGGTTTCGCAATATTAGAAGCAAGAAGTTCATTGATATTGCTTGCAGTCTCACCTGCCATAAGGGAACCAAATGTTAATGTGCCGGAATTGCTGTAAAGCATACTTAATACGCCGAGCGCGCCTTCCTTACCGAGAGAAGAAGCAAGGAATGCAAGGAATGTCTGCCAGTTTAAACCAACCAGCCTGGTAACCGGCTCCACAAGCTGACCGAATTTATACAGAAGCGACGAAGTGATGTTTCCGTCCTTCGTATAAGAAAGAAGCCAGAACACAAATGCAACCAGAACAACAACCTTTGTTGCACGGAAGAATGTATCCTTGGTTCTTCCGAATACATATCTGAAAAGTGCTCCCCATCTGGGTTTGTGATAAGGAGGCAGCTCCATAATCATTCCGTAACGCTCTTCTTTCTTTACTAAGAATCTTCCGAATATGAAACCGGTTAAGCAAATGTGAAGAATGGTTACCAGCAAAATGACGCAAATAACAACCGGCATCCATGCGCCGAAGAAAATCGTTGAAAGCATCGGAATAACCGCCCATGCCGCACCGCAGGGAATTGCCCAGGAAAGAGCAATCGTCAGAACCTTCTGGCCCCAGTTATCAATGACACGGGTACCCGCGGCACCACCCATTGTACAGCCGAAGCTGATTAAGAACGGCATAACGCATTTACCCTGAAGTCCGAACTTACTCATCACGTTATCAAATACGTAAGATACTCTCGCCATGATACCGATTTCTTCGAGTAAACCGAATACAAGTGTTACGCCGAAAACAAAGCCGAGCATCTGTACCACAAAGCTGATGGAACGAAGTAAAATATCGCAAAGCAGTGATGCAATAAACATCGGACAACCGATTCCGATTAACGCATTGTATGCCGGATCCGGAATCTTTCCGATTGCCTGTCCGAGTCCCATTAAAGGCAATGCAGGAATAAAAGAAAGGAGAAGTCCTCCGAGAATAATCAGCACAACCAGGATTTTACCCCAGAATTTATGTGTAATAGCTTTATCGAATTTACTTAGTGAACCACTCTTCTTCGAAGCAGTCACGCATCCTTCGAGAAGGCCGTCAATCCATGCAAATTTGCACTCACCGGTAATAACAACGCCGTTTTTAACGCTTCCTGCCGCATCCTCAAAAGCTTTTACGTTCTGACTTCCGAGTGCTTCCTTTACTTTAGCGGAAACAGGCGCATCTCCTTCTACGGCTTTAACAGCAACCCAGGTCTTCGAATATCCAGGAATCACATCGTCCGGAATCAGTTCTTTTATTTTCCCGAACGCCTCGATTTCCGCATATTTTTCTTCAAGCGAACGGTAATCCAGAACTGTCTTTTCATTAAGTGCCCTGTGCAATGCCTTGTAAAATCCGCTGTAAGTCTTTTTGTCCGGTGCGGAAAAAGGAACAACCGGAATTCCAAGCTTCTTTTCCAGTGCTTCGGCATCCACCGATTTTCCCTGTACTCTCGCTACATCACTCATATTGAGAAGTAAAAAGCACGGAACCGTAATACCTGCATAATCCGCAAGCATGTAAAGGCTTCGGTTAAGCTGCGAGCTGTCCGCTAAAATGCAGACCACATCCGCCTTTCCGGATGCAATATAATCTCTCGTAATCATTTCTTCATCGGAGTTAGCCGAAAGGCTGTAAGTTCCGGGCAAATCCGCTACAATATAATTTTTTCCTTCGTGCTTAAAGGAACCCTCTTTCTTCTCTACTGTTTTACCCGGCCAGTTTCCGACATGCTGATGCATACCGGTAAGAGCATTGAACAGTGTGGATTTACCGGAGTTCGGCTGACCTAAAAGTGCAATTACACATTCATTATTCTCAGTCATGTGCCTGCCACCTCCATCTCAATGTTTGCACAGTCCTTCCGGTTCAGTGCAATCATGGTATCTCTCGAATAAATCAGAACCGGCTGACTTTTTTCATTCTTTACCATGGATACGTGACATCCGGGTGTTAATCCGATGGATGTGATACGGCTTACAAATCTCGTATCACCGTTTACGGATACAACCACACCTTCCGTCCCTTTCTTCATTTCGTTCAACTTACTCATTTTATTTCCTCCCTGAAATATATCTTTGGTAACCCTTTCAATGAACAAATGAAAAACGACACACTACCCCCGTTCCCCTGTGTCAAATGTGAGCATTGTAAAGCCGGCCGATGCCACAACCTTTCCGGCATCCTTTCTCTCAAGCTCCCTTTTCGAACGAAGAATTACTTCCTTCTTTTCCAGACTTACGTTCGCCCACAATCCGTCTTCGCTGTGGAATGTGTTCTCCAGTTTTCTCACACAGCCGCTGCAGTGCATTCCGTCGATTTTCAGCAGATAGACATACGGATAATGACTTTTATTTTTATCTTTTACCTTTACCTTGGCAGGCATCGGATCTTTCCCGCCGCAGCAGGATGAACCGTATTTAATTCTTCTGATTATGCTGTATACGGCTATTCCGATAACTGCCGCAAGCACAACACAGACAATGATTGTTCCCGTCATATTTGTATTCCCTTTGAGCGATATAACTACCCGTTTCAAGTTAGTTATATATAATTTTTGTTAGCACAAACTAACCATATATGAAAGAAAAATTCCGCACCGGATACAATCTTTCTTTTCGGCATATCCAATGCGGAAGATGTATTCTATACTATATGCCAGAGTTAGTTGCCTCTAACATAATAGTCTTTTTCATTTTAAAAATCAAGAGGATTTATCCAAGTCCAACATCCAGGGCCATCATAAGAATAAATCCCAGGGCAAAACTGACGGTTCCGATATTGGAATGCTCTCCCTCCGACATCTCCGGAATCAGCTCTTCCACAACAACATAAACCATTGCGCCCGCCGCAAAACTTAGCAGATACGGCATTGCCGGAATTAATAAACCGGTAGCCTATTAAACCAAAAGTTAATCGAACTACGGTTTTAGAAAAAATAGAACAAATCTGCACTTTGATTTATAAACCCAAACCGTGTTTTTCCATCACCCAAACTGTGTTCTAAGGTGTGTTCTGAAGGATGCAAAAGCCTCAGACCTCCTATTTTACTAGGTTTGCGGGATTTCAAAAAACTTTCGATTCCCATCACCTGCTCTTTAATTTTCCCCGTAAACACAAGGTTTACGGGGATTTTTCTTTCTAAAAAAACCGGGTAATTCCGGGTAATAGAATTATTTATTGCGGAATCTTCTCTCCCTGCAGTTCAGGCAAAAAGGTTTATACCGAGTTCAAATTTATTTGGAAACAAATTCCACGCTCAGAATACAGTCCATGCGCATCTTATATTTGCCCTCGACATAGTTCACGGCGCGCTCCTTCACATAATGAATAATATCGTCCCGGATCTCTTTGGTATAGAGTACGTCGTAATCCTCAAGACTTACCGTAATTACGATGGCCGGATCGGCGGTGGTAGTGATGCTTAAAGGATATCTATGAATTTTGGAATAGATATATTTGCGTATGCCGTCCTCACTCACCCGTGCGTAATCCGCATAGCATTTCTCTTCATACCGGACAACGGAAATCTCCATCTCCTCATCATAATAATCGTACAGACTCATATTGTATTCGGAAAGTGCGTTTTTCCAAAGATTCAAAACCACGTCCCGGAGATCTTCTTTTAGTAAATTCAAAGTGCGGTTTCCCACCAGCGTGTCGTAGCTTTCGCCTAGCGTGTAAAGCAGAAGTACGGGGATTTTTCCGCCGGTCTCAGGCGAGAGAATGGTGCTTCTGTCTCTGGTCGTCGCTTCCACTTCCACAACCTGAACCTCCAGTCTTTCGAACAGACCGGAGCGGAATTTTGATTTGTAATCCTTCACGATGATGTTACCGGGGGCTGCTTCTTTCGCTTCTTCCCGTTCTTTTAAAAACTGTGCAAGAAACGTGGCCGTAAAAATCACATCGATGAAGCCCAGCACCAGAAAGACTGTCGCCATAATGCCGTTGCTTCCGACGGCGGAGAAAAATATGCCGAAAAACAGAAAAATCACAAAAAGTCCTATGCAGACCAAAAGTCGTATGGGTATTTTATTTTTGTCCTTCATTGCCTGTTACCTTCATCTTTCCCGTTCAAAAATGTCCGGCATGCATAATCATCATTGCTGCAACCTGATTATTCAAATCAGTATCTTCTATCAAGCAGACTAATTTTGTTTACATTCTAACACAGTATTTGATTTATATAAAAGCGATTTTAAGCTAGAAATCAGCCTTCACGAACTCTTGTCGGATATAGATATAGTTGAGAAAAAATAGGATGCAGAAAAATAAGATGATGTTGTCCTGCAACTCCTTTCTTTAGATTTATTGTAGTCCCCCTGAGTAGTCCCCTTGGGTTTTTTGTTCTTGCAGACGTTGATTTTACTGGGTTCCTTAGTTCTTAAAATCTTCGATTCCCATCACCTGCTTCCTTAGAAATCCCGTAATAGCAATGCTTTACGGGGTTTTTTATCGCTTAAAAAAGCGAGTAATAGCGAGTAATAACTCTACTATGTCTCCGCCTTTGGTGCGGGAAGTTCGAAGCCGAACGTTTTATTCACTGTTTCTTGTTCCAGCTTCTTATGTTTCCTCCGATCATAATGTCTCGTAGTGGTATCATATTCTTTTCTACGGAATAGAAACTATAAACGCTTACGTCAATGATATTATGGGCATCTATAGCGGAAAAAGAATTTTCTATCTCAAATTGTAAAAGCAGAGGTTTATTCCTCTGCTCTTACAAGAATCTGTAAAATTATGAACGACTAATGAACGAAACCATATAGCCGTTTATATCGCAAGTTAAAATCTTACCTGGATGTTCGCATCGAAGCCCCACACCACTACATCTTGATTCGTAGCAATCTTTATAATTGTTCATGATTTTATGTGGCGTCAATAAAGTATCTTCTACATTGAATTTTGGGTCACCCTTTCGGGTTAATCATTCAAGCAGATTCAAATGCTCTCTTGTTTTATCTCATTTTGTCAATTTTTCCGTTTTCCCGCCAAGCGCAGTTACATTCTCCCGATAGCATTGATTCAAATCTTCAAAGCTATATGCCATGGACCATCCCCACGCTGCATCGCTTCTGTCAATTGTTTTTCCGTCAAAATCGCTGATTACACCACCATTTGGATTCACACGCAATCCTTCAAAATAAACGGCATCATAACAAATCTGTTCCCCGTAATTCTCGTTATACCAGGTAACCTGGTAAATAATAACCAGCCTATTTGACTTCTTAGGGTTTTCATTTGGAATATCTGTAATCAGATATGCTGCCTCGAACACTGCATCTGTTTTTTGATAATTCCTAAGAGCGCTTACAGCATCCCAGTACGCACATTGTTCGATATTCATTTGTACGATTTTTCCGGACTCTATGAATTCATCCAGCATTCCGTTTACATCTTCCGCTGTAACCTGATAATCATCAGTTTCTTCCTTCTCCACATTCCCAACAACAACCGAATTAGATTTATCCACCATATTCTTTTGAAACAATACCAGGCCGGCAAAACAGAAAGGAATCGTAACAACAAGCAATACAATTATCAAAATAATCAGTCGGGAAGCTTTTGTATTCTTCTCTTTCCCACTAGTTATTCCGGTTGAATTGTTTTCTTTTTTCTCCTTCGCAGCCTCCATACGGAGTCTTTCAATTTCAACATCCGATTCATCATAGTCAATAGCAAAATTTGCCCCACAGGATTCGCAATGCAGAGAATCTTCTGTTTTCGTAAGTACCCCATCACAATTCGGGCATTTCAGATTAACAAGTTTCATAGTTGATA
>DLBG01000038.1 GCA_002494135.1 Lachnospiraceae bacterium UBA7027 | reverse complement strand
GATGGGTTTGTCTGTAGTCTGAAGGGACCACATATGTGGTCCCTTTCTTTCTTCCAACACTGGATTGAATTAGTTGTTCATGTACTGAAGAAGGCTGCTGCCGATGTTTGCAGTAAGACTTACGATGGTTCCGATTACAGCAAGTGCAAGGCAGATGATACCGAAGATGAAACCAAGTTTTGCTTTTCCGTCTTCAGAATCTTTGTTCTTTCCGATAATACCAAGTACCAGTGCAGCTACGCCAAAAGGAAAACCAAGTCCGGAGCAGCAGATGGAAATAGAGCAAACCATACCTACGATACCGAAGATAAAGGAAAGCTTACCCATTACAGTGCCTGTTCCCTTGGGTTCTTCGTAGTTGGTAACAACTTCCTGATTATTAAAATTTCCGTCCATTTTAATTCCTCCCCTTAATAATTAGACAACAATTATTGATGATTTATTAACACGCCAATGCTAATTCTATAACACTTTCCCTATTCACGCAAGACCTTTTCATTTTTCACAGACACGTTATCCCGAAACCGATGAATAAAATATTGCGCACGACCCACTGAACCAGCAGAAATGCCAGGTCAGCATATACCATTTTTGTAACGGGCATTCCGGTAAAACCAAGTTTCTTCGTATGTCTGCAAAGGAAGGTATTCACCATAAAAACCGAGTACATTGCAAGGCTTACTATAATGAAAGGATTACAGAGAAAACTCTTAATCGGGTGAAGATGGACCAGCCAGTTGGTAGCTCTGGTGCAGCCGCAACCCGGACAATATGCGTGAAGCAAAAGATAAAATGCACAGGTGTTCCTTCTGTGTGTCAGCCATTCTCCCCAAATCAGAAAAACAATGAAAACGACTGCAAATATAATAATGAAAATTTTGCCGACGGCATACCATACCTCCGTGGAGTCATCCGCATATAATTTATCGTATTTTTTCATGGTAAGTAATCCATAATGCTTGTAGTAAACTGAAGAATCAGGGCAACAATGGAAATGATGCCTGCAAGTGTTCCGCCGATTCCGAGAATCATGCCGGTTTTTGCCATTGCCTTATTCTCACACTGCTCTGCTCCTTTGGCTCCGAGAATAATGGCAATAATGCCGGGAACCAGACCCGTTCTCGTGCAGATGGACACGATGGAAACAATTCCCAGAACCAGTGCGGCAATTGCAAGTCCGTTTCCAAGTCTCGGCGGCATCTCTTCCTCATCATAATAGGAAGCAAAGGGATCGTTTGCATACAGACTCTGGGGATTGTAATCCGGAGTACTGTATTCGCCGCTGTTCGGATAATATCCGCCTGACGGATAACTTTTTGCAGGAGAAAACGGATCCTTTACATAGGTGGTCTGAGGCTGCTGATAAACGGCTCCGCCATAACTGTTCTGAGAACCGTATGCGCCCTGAGAACCGTAACTGCTCTGGGAACCGTACGTATTCTGAGAGCCGTATGTGCTTCCGGCGCCGAAATAGGAATTCTGCCCCCCGTACGCACTCTGCGAACCGTAACTGCTTTGGTTATCATACCCACTTTGTAAGCCGTAACTGCTTTGGCCGTTATAGCTGTTCTGTGTTCCGAAACTGCTTTGAGAACCATAAGAACTCTGCGAATCGTAACCGCCCTGTGCTCCGTAGGAACTCTGCGAACCGTAACTGCCCTGAACACCGCCCGTACTCTCAATCGGTGTAATTACCGAATCAGAGCCTGTTGCCGGATCCGGGCCTGCTGCTGCCGTCGCAGTGGCGGCATCTGTCGGCGTCGTTTCCGGTGTCGGCGGCTGATAGGAAAATGCGCTTGCAAAATAGTCCGCCTGTGACTGTATCATTACTTTCGGGGTCTCCGGCGCATCTACGGTGACCGTTTCCACAACCGGTGCATCCACCACTGCAGCTTCCGCGCTGGGCGTCAAATTGATTTCCTGATTCCCTTCCAAACTGATTTCCTCCAAATTCTCCCTTTACACACCGATGCTGCCCACGAGGGGCAGCAATCGTTTGATTCCTTCAATTGGTTCGCCTGTTAAAAATGAGCGATATCCGTATTTGCAGCCAAATCGCTGTCAATGGTGCAAATGTCATACATATTCATATTGCGCACGTGGCTGTGGCCGGTATTTCTTGCGATTTCCTTCAGTTCCGCTATCAGTCCGTCCGTTTCTTCCTCGGAGTATTCTCTCTCAAGAAGAATGTAGTCTGCGCCGAGCGCAATCAGTTTTGCGATTTCCTGTGCATTGTTTACATCCTTGATGGAAACGAGAATCTGCATCTTGGAGTTCACGCGGCTCAAGTAATTCTTTGCACGTCGCAGTGCATAAGGAATGATTCCGCTGGATGCATCGTTTAAAATCACATAATCCACATTTGCATAGGTGCACGCTGCCAGATCCTGTTCCAGTCTTCCGATCATCAGGCTGATTCCGACGGGAACTCCGTCATACAAATCTCTGGCATTCTTCACTTCGGTACGAAGCTCTTCTCTGCCGGAAACTGCCGGAATATGACTGTTAATTCCTTTTACAAGGATCATGTTTGCTCCGTCCGCATCGTCTAAGTCATCCGAACCCGGAATGTACTCGCCCCAGCGGAACATATCGCTGTTTCCGAACGGTTCTTCCATCTTTACGGGACGTTCCGCTTCGGTACCGATTACGACGGAAGCATCAATCGTCTCATCCTTTGGAATCGGCATCGGATTTAACTGTGCCGGAAGTAAAATAATACCGTCCAGTCCGTTCGTTACCGGATTTACATATCTCTCAAAGAGGCTCTTAACCTGCTCGTCGGTGAGCAGATTGTACTTGCCGTCTTCCACAACTGCGGTATGACGCTTTGCAGCTTCTTCGATTCCGCCGACCAGAACCGCTTCCGTGGTCTCGGGAATCTGAATTTCTTCCTCCGCGGGAGTCTCTTCCGCAGCGGGTTCTTCGACTGCTTCCTCTGCAGGTACTTCTTCGGAAACGGTTTCTTCGGCCGCTTCCTCTGCAGGAGCCTCCTCCGCAGCGGGTTCTTCGACTGCTTCCTCTGCAGGTGCTTCTTCTGCAGCGGCTTCTTCAACAACTTCCTCTGCGACAGCTTCTTCCGCAACTGCTTCTACTATCGTTTCCTCTGCAGGTATTTCTTCTGCAGCAACTTCTTCAACAACTTCCTCTGCGACAGCTTCTTCCGCAACTGCTTCTATCGATTCTTCTGCAGGAACTTCCTCTGCAGCGACTTCTTCTGTAGCAACTTCTTCTGCAGCAACTTCTTCTGCAGCGACTTCTTCGACAACTTCCTCAGCCGGTACTTCTTCTGTGGCAGCCTCATCTGCAGCTTCCTCAACGGTTTCCGCGGGTGCTTCTTCCAAAACCGTTTCCTCAACAGGTGCCTCTTCAGCAGACTCCGTAACAGTTTCTTCCGCAACTTCCCCTGCCGGAGCTTCTTCCACAACTTCCTCTGCCGCAACCGGCACTTCTTCGGCAACCGGTACTTCTTCCGAAACCGGCACCTCTTCCGCTACCGGTGTTTCTTCCGCAACCGCTGCCTCTTCCGCAACCGCCGCTTCTTCCTCAATCGGAATCTCTACAACTTCTCCCACGGGCTCTTCGTCGTCAAATACGAACTCCTCGGTGCGCACCACATCCCCGAACGTCGGGTTGGTGTCGAATCCGGTAAAGAAATTACCTTCTTCATAGATTCCGGAGCTTGCTGCCGACGGAATTTCCTTCGTTTCCAAAGGCTCTCCGTCTTCTACATTCACTTCTTCAAATACAAAATCGTCGTCGCCCTCGTCGACGTCGGAAGTAGCTTCTGCAATTTCAGCCTCTTTATCGCCGGTAACTGCAGTGTTTTCTTCTACCACCACCACTTCCGAATCACTCCCGTCACTTGAGCGGTCACCTCCCTCGATGACCTTCACGACGGCCCCGTTCCCCTCAATGGGATCGAGACGCGGTCTGTTCTCTTCTTCTTTCTGTTTTGCCTCTCTGTCCAGCTCTTCCTGTGACTTCACAGGCTTTGCGCCTTCGTAGTAGGTCGAAATATTACTCTTATCCACGGGTTTGTCATTGTCCGCCTCATTAAGCCAGAACTCCTGACGCTTCTCGATCACGAAGCCTTTTTCCGCGAATTTCTTATCTTCTTCTGCCTTTTTGGCATCTTCTTCTATTTTCTTGGCGTCTTCTTCGGCTTTCTTTAATTCTTCTTCCGCCTTCTGTTCGTCGCCCTCAATTAAGGAATCCTTTTTTTCGCCGTCTTCGAGCTTCTTCGCTCCCTCTTCGGCTTCCTTTTTCTCCTGCTCGGCCTTCTGTTCGTCGCCTACGACAACAGGCGCAGCCTTCTCGCCGTCTGCAGGTTTGCTCTCCTCCTCATCAGCAAGTCTCTTGAATACATCACGGGACTCGTTGCAAATCGGGCAAACGTCAATTTCACTGAATTGAATTCCCGCCTGCTGCTCATCAAAAATGTAACCGCAGACACTACATTCGAATTTTGCCATTCTATAACCTCCTACATTGTTCGGATACCCGAATCTAAAAACTATACCCAGAATATTTTATCATAAACGTTGTACATTTACCAGCAAAAGTGTGTTACAATCAGCGCATGAAAACAAATTACCGCATGACAATCCAATATGACGGAACCCGCTATTTCGGCTGGGAACATCAGCCCAATACCGAGATGACCATTCAGGGTAAAATAGAAACCGTCCTTTCGCGTCTTACCGGCACTTCCGTGGAGGTTCTGGGAGCAGGCCGTACCGACGCCGGCGTTCACGCCAAGGCCATGGTGGCCAACTGTTTTCTCGATACGGAGAAATCTCCCGAGGAGATTAAGGACTATCTAAACGAATATCTCCCCGAAGACATTGCCGTAACAGGTCTCGTCAAAGCAGGGGATCGATTCCATTCCCGCTACAATGCAACGGGAAAAACCTATCGCTACACCTGCTACATCGGCAGGGACAAACCGGTTTTCGACCGCAAATATGTCTATACCCTTAATCAGCGTCCCAACATCGATTCCATGAAATCCGCTGCCGGCTATCTTACCGGCGAGCATGATTTTGCATCCTTTTGCAGCAACCCAAAAATGAAAAAATCCACGGTACGAAACGTGGACAGCATAGAAATCCTCGCAAACGGAGACTATCTGATTTTCACCTATCACGGATCCGGTTTTCTGCAGCACATGGTACGGATTCTGACCGGAACCCTGCTTGAAGTAGGTTTCGGCAGGCGGACACCCGAAAGCATGCTGACACTTCTCGAAGCGAAGGACCGCAAACTTGCCGGCCCCACCGCTCCCGCCTGCGGCTTATGTCTGATGCAGGTAGATTACCAATAGATAAAATTAACAGGACACATGGAAACCATCGCAAGAATCAAAACCGATTTTCCGGAAAAATTCGGCATCCCCAGACAGAGCGGACGCATCCGTGCTCTTACGGGGACGCTTGTTTTCGAGCCGAAATTCCGCACTCCGGATGCGGTTAAGGGTTTGGAAGAATTCAATTACATCTGGCTTTTGTGGAAGTTTGACGTGCCGCAAAGCGAGACTTTTCACGCCACGGTCCGCCCGCCCCGCCTCGGGGGCAACACCAGAGTCGGTGTTTTCGCCACCCGTTCTCCTTTCCGTCCGAACCGAATCGGTTTATCCTGCGTACGTTTAGAGAAAATACTGCTTAACGAAAACGGTCCCGAACTGATCGTATCCGGTGTGGATATGAAAGACGGCACCGAGATTATCGACATCAAACCATACATCCCCTACACGGATGCAAAAGAAGATGCCGTCGGCAGTTTCGCCGATGAATTAAAAGACTATCACTTAAATGTGGAATTTCCCGATGAGATTTTACAATCGATTCCCGAAGAAAAAAGAGCGGCTCTTACGGCTGTGCTCGCCGAAGATCCCCGCCCTTCCTATCATGACGATCCGGCGCGGATCTACGGAATCTCCTACGCCGGATTCAATATTTCTTTTCGTGTCTGCAACGGCACGCTGACCGTCCTTAAGACCACAAAGGCGCCGCTTGCGAATAATTAATCACTTTGATCTCCGGTTCGCTTGTACCGAAATCACAATTCTCAGGCTTCGCACCGATCGGAAGCGGTGTGTCGGAAGAAATGTTAATGAACACTCCGACGCTTCGAAGCACGATTTCCCCGCCGTAATCCGCACATCCCATACCGAGAACCTGACCGCCGGAACCGTTTAAGGTAATCTTCGTATGCTCGGAGTAAATCTTTGCCCTTCCGAGCGCACATCCGATCATGATTACCCTCGGTGCGTTCATGTCGATATTTACTTCCGCCGAAACAATTTCAATCGAGTTCTGCGTTCTGGCTGCGCCGCCGATACCCGTAATACTCTTGCCTCCGCCCTTGATATCAAGCAGCAGGTTGGAAACGCGGATCGTGCTGATTCCGGAAGGTGTTCCGATTGCCACGCCGTTGATTACGTTATAGGAGACCGTCATATGCATTTCGGTAAGCGATGCTTCCACATGTCCGGAGAAAGCGCCGATGCCGACAAAAGCAGTGGACGAGCCCTTGATGGTGTTGTCTCCGCCCTTGAGAACAATCTTTGCGCCGGGTCCCGGAACACAGCCGCCGATACCGACAGCCTTTTCACCGTTTAATTCGATAAGCAGGCGTCCGGAAATATCCGTAAGAATGGTTCCGAACGGATGCTGTAAATCGTTACCGATACCGAATGCTTCCTGCCCGCGGGACCGGATGGTCAGATTACCGTTGCCGATAATCTTTAACGTGGATGTCGCGGGAACGCGGATACCGTTGGAAGTGATGATGTTGTCGCCTTCCAGAATCAGCGTCAGTGACGCATTCTCTCCGATATCGATTCCGACATCGTTTACAACATTATCGAGAATGATATTCCGGATGGTCAGGGTCGAATCCGTATTTTCCTTGATACGGATTTTTACATCCGCAGGGTAGTCCAGGTTTCCGGCCAGAATCACGTCCTGTCCGGAGATTAAAATATCCGTATACATTTCCAGACCGAGTCTGGTCAGCATCAGTTCTTTTTCCCTGCTGACGACATAAAGCTTGTTAAAACGCTTCTCTTCCGGAGCGGAATAATACTCCAGAATTTCATTCTGAATCTGCTCTTCGATGTGATCTGCAATCTCGAAATCCGGCTTCGCGGTATAAAATCCCTGAATCAGATCCACACCGAGATTGATACTCGCTTTCAGTTCGCCGGATGTTTCCACGCCTTCCGCAAGCGCATAGCAGTTATTGTTGTGGGCGAATTCGATGATGTTTTCCACAAAATGCTGCTTTCTCGGATCGTTCTGCAGATTCTGAATCAGCAGGCGGTCGATTTTAATACAGTTCGGCGTGTATCGAAGCAGCGATGTGGTATTCGCATATCCGACACCGTAGTCGTCGATTGCAATGCCGAATCCTTCTTTTGCGCTTCTTTGCGTCAGTTCACGGACTTCGTCATCCTTCTGTTCGGACTGTTCGGTGACTTCGATAAACACATCCTTGAAAAGATCCGAATACTTCTGCTTAATCTGGATATAATCGGCCTGATCCAGCTGGTAGCCCGGAATACTGTTGAGGAATACTTTTTTATCTTTAAACTTTTCACGGTTCGAAGCAACAATCTCCAGTACATTGAAAAATGTTGCGCGCTCAATATCGTAAAGTCTTTCATTTACCGTGGAATATTTAATAATCGTAAGCGGAGAAATATTTTGCTCGGTATCGGTACGCATCAGTGCTTCGTACGCGAAAACATCGCCGGTCCGTGCATTGACTATCGGCTGGAATGCATAACGGAAGCGGTTATTGTCGATTACATCCTTGATGGTATCCGACTGTTTTAACTCTTCCTGCGTTAATTCATCATTTTCCATGGAAGCCGATTTCCGGTTATTCTTGGTCAGACGCTTGTTCAAAAGCGCTTCGTCTATGATTTTTGCAATGTCCGTATCCGGGTAGGGAACGGTAATACTGGTGCTGACATTGATGTTCAGCGTGTATTCCTTTTCGGACTCCGCATTAAACGCGTCCACCCTGGATTTTAAACGGTTGATAAAATAGTCTACATCATCCTTCGTGCTCTCATCCGCACGAATCGCAACGATAAACTCGTCGCTTCCGATATGGGCAATTAAGTCTGCGGGAGACGCGGAATCCTTGATAAATCCCGCCAGTTTGCTGATGGCAAAATCACCTTCGGAATGACCGTAAATATCATTGATGTTTCCCAAATGGTCCAGATCAACGCAAACGGCATAAATCGTCTGCCTTCTTAAAATGCAGGTCTGCTTGCAGTTTTCAAGTTCCATAACCAGACCGTTGTGATTCAAAAGTCCCGTACCGGAGTCGATATACTGCATATTTAAAAGGTATTCGTTCATGTCCTTTAATTCGGCATTTCGGTTCTTGATTTCCTCATTACGGATCAGGATAACCAGGCTCCGGCAGAGTTCCAGAAGAAGGCGTCCCATCATCATCTGCCGTTCCATGAATTCGGGAGCCTCGGACACTACAAAACCAAAATAATTCTCTTTTGCATATACGGGATAGAGACAAAGGGGCGTTGCATTACGAGACTGGATTTCCAGGCGTTTCTGGAATGTTTCGTTATCAAAAATCTCTCCCTCCAGGCTACGGTCCGAGGAGGCAAAAATCCGGAATTTCTCGTCCGGAATCAGTTTGCCGACATTACTGGAAAAGTCGGTCATAAATGACTCGCGAAGACATACATAGGTACATTCGGGAAGAATGGCACGGATAATGTCCCGTTTCTCCTCTATGGTAGCAGCATTTCCGAGGTCCTCGGTTAAATCGCCCTGTCTTCTTTCCTGCATGCTGGCCATATCACGCTGTGTCACCAGTTTCCGGATAAAATCGGCAGAATCCGTGAACGGCTCCGCCTTGTTGCAACCGCAGGACTCGGAATAATTCATTTCCTGTTTTAAGACAATAACCTCCGGTCCTTCGGAATTACCGGTTACGATTCTGTCTACCAGCGCAAGGCATTCCTTCGTCTGAACGGTAAGATTCCTGCGTCCGGTAGTCAGATCCGGATGACCGGATCTCCGGTTGCTGATTCCGTTGAAAGCCGTTACCACAACATTGTCCGGTACCGTTTTTCCGATTTTACGAAGAATACCCACGGCAATGTTGGAGATTCCGTTGTCGGAACAGATAATCGCATCCGGCTGCATTCTTGTGATGGTTGCACCCATCTGCGCAACGCCTTCTCCGAGGCGGAACCGTGTTGAAACCACCCGCTGTTCGGCATCCTTAAAGCCTTCCTTTTTCAGGCACTGCAAAAAGGTTTCCTTAATACGGCTCGTGCTGTAGGTTACGGAATCATCCCCGATAAATATGGGATTCTTGCATTTATGTACTTCAAAAAGATGACGAACCAGTTCCTCCATGGCCCCGCATTCATCAAAAGAAACACTGCTGACGCCCGGATATTCCACATCCATCAGAATAAGCGGGATTTTCTTAGATTCGAAAATCTCTTTCAGCTTTCCGATTCCGTCCGTGCTCTGAAAAAACTCTCCGTCCAGTACCGCTGCACAGAGATTCCCTTCCGTAAACACATTAAAGAAATCCATTCTCCATTGTTCCGAGAGTTTTTGCCAGAAGAGACCGGGCCAGACTGCAGCAACCCGATAACCGCGGCTTGCTGCTACAGAAGAAAATTTCTGAAGTTTTCGTAATGATGAAGGTGCATTTAAATCCGCACCGATATAACAAATGCTTTTACACTCCATCATCCATACCCCCGAGAAAAAATACGCAAAACGGACTCAACGGACACCCCCATGTCCAACTCAAGTCCAACACTAAAACTATTATAGTGATTTTATCATATAAAACCGCCTAATCATAGTAAATTCTTGCGTTTTTTAGCAATATATTTGCGAATTTGCAATATGTTTATATCCAATACGGATAATCTTCCATTTCGATACAGCCTTCCGCATCTTTTTCATAAAAGCAGGCCAGAAAGGCATCGGAGAAACTGATACCGGAAGTGTATAAGAAAAGAATCGGCACGCTCATGCCCACAATTCCGAGCCCCAGATAAATCCACGCCTTCTTTTTCTTCAGTAAGAAAAGGTGCGCACCGTATGCTCCGAGTAAGAATCCGAGCCAGACGAAAGCCCCTTTCTTTACACGGACGGGTTTCTCAAACGGAGTCGGATCGGCAAGAATCATGGCAATCCGTTTCTTCATCAGAATCACCATAACGATGACTGCCGCCAGACAGGCAAAGGCAAAAACATACCCGACAACTCCCCAGATTCTCATGATTTTGAAGAGAATCTCCCCGCTACTTCCTCCGTAGGGAGATGCGGTCAGAACATCCAGATAGGATGATTCACCGGTCAGGGCCTCTTCAATGTTTAAGGACGGTCCGGAAATCAGGCCGCTTCGGTCAATCACCTCCATTGCGATGGTCCGCCCCAGAACGCCAAAGGCGGAAGAAAGCGCCAGAATCAGAAGGACCATAAGAATCAGTCCCTGAATATGAAGAATCATGGTATCGTGTTTGCGCCCGGTTTTTCCTTTCGGTAACAGTGCAGATTCACTCATACGTTTTCCTCCGTGTTCTTTGTATTTTCAGAAGCAACTTCCGTCTCCGTCACAGTTTCTGTCTCCTCCGAAACGGTCGCCGGGGCGATTGTCTTCGTCTCTTCCTCTTCCGTCGTTTCCGCTTCCTCCGCCCCTTTCTCCTCTACTTCGCGAACGACCGCTTCAACTGCCTCGTCACTTACGGGCAGGGTACCGTCATCTTCTTCCAGGAAGAACAGTTTGCCGGAGAAATCCTGATCGTAGCGTACATTTTCATTGTAGCCGGTTCCGGAGAAATTCTGTTTTAATGCCACGCCTGCATTCATCAAAAGACTTCCGTAGGCCGTGTACTCTTCCTTCTCGGAGGGCAGTTTCACCTTCTTTGCCAGAAGATCCATCAGAAGGGAATCCTGCTTTACATGAATCGGAGCCACCGTATTTACCAGATCCCCGAAATCCCGGATGTCATAGGAAAGCTCATGGTTCGTAAACCGGTACTTCGTCTCCTCTTCGAGTCCCTTCGGATAAAAGGTAACGTTCTGGGTATTCGGCAGAACAAGTTTTTTTAACATCATGCCGACCGCTGCTGTTTTGTATTCGGAAACCGTTGTCCAGGAGGTAATGTTTCCGGAATTGGAAGCCTCAGAAAGAACCGATTCCCTGCTTCCGCGGATATCGCCGAGAGGACCTGCGCCGCCACGGTAGAATCTTCCGTGCTGAAGCACGCCTCTGTATTTTTTGTAAAGAGCAATCTCGTCCTTAACCTCGTCCATCTGCTCTTTCGTAAAATCGCTTAAATTGCATTCGTATCCCAGGCTTCCGAATGCCGCCACCGCAAACCTTGTTTTCATCGGTGTACGACGCAGCGTCTGATGATTGGGACTTGCGGACACATGCGCTCCCATGGTCTCGGGAGGATAGCCGTAACTGTAGCCCTCCTGAATCTCCGCACGACAGAGTGCATCCGTGTTATCCGACGCCCAGATTTGTGGGAAATAGCAAAGAATTCCGAGATCAAACCGGTTGCCGCCCGATGCGCAGCCTTCAAAAAGAATGTGCGGAAAGCGCTTTATCAGTTCTCCAATAATCTCGTAAAGCCCGAGCACATAGCGGTGTGCCACCTCACCTGACGGCACGGTTTCGGACTGTGAATACACATCCGAAAGAACGCGGTTCATGTCCCATTTTACATATTGTACGTTGCCGGATGAGAACACATTGCTCATGGCTTCCACGATGTAATCGCGGACTTCCTTTCTGCATAAATCCAGCATCCGCTGGTTACGTCCTTCGGAATGGTCACGCTTCGGATTGGCAAGGCACCAGTCCGGGTGCTCTTCGTAAAGCCTGCTGTTTACGTTCACCATCTCCGGTTCCACCCAGATACCGAACATCATTCCCAGGGAATTCACTCTCTCCGCCAGGCCTTTTATTCCGTGCGGCAGCTTCTTTTTGTTCACTTCCCAGTCTCCCAGGGATTTCGTATCGTCATCACGTTCGCCGAACCAGCCGTCATCCATAACAAACAGTTCGATGCCCGCATCCGAGGCACGTTTTGCCAGTTTTAACAGTCTGCTTTCATCGAATTTAAAATAGGCAGCCTCCCAGCTGTTCAATAAAACAGGGCGGTCCTTTCCCTTCCATTCGCCGCGCACAATGTGCTGCCGGACGAAGGAATGCATGTTGTAACTAAGCTCATTGAAGCCCTTACAGGTATAAGTCATAACAGACTCGGGCGCTTCAAGGCATTCCCCGGGTTTTAAAACATACTCAAAACCTTCATCGTTGATTCCGCTTTGAATACGCACTTTTCCATAAGAATTCGCATCGGCGATTTCCATATGGTTGCCGCTGTAAATCAGGTTAAAACCGTAGCATTCGCCCCTATCCTCATTGCAGTCGGACTTCGCCACCATGAAAAACGGATTGGCTCGGTTCGAACTTGTTCCGGTATTGCTGCGGCTTACGTGCATGCCGTGTCCCAGGGGCACATGATAGGAATGCATCTCCCTTGCCCAGGCTCCGTCAAAATAGATTCCTTCGAAATCCGTGCCGGAAAGATCCAGCTGCATGGACAGAAGACGTTTTACGGTGACGTCCTCTTCCCCTTCGTTATACAAATCCGCATAGCGGGTAATGATATCGGTGTCCTCATATACGAGATAGGTTACGTCGAGGCGGATTTTAAAGCTTTTATCCACGAAGGATACTCTCAGCGCGTCCGCAACTTCCTCGTCCGTACGTTTCTTCAAAAGGCCCTCGCCCTGTTCAAATGTCATGATGTCATAGCTTCCGGGCAGGGTTTTACGGGGTTTTGCCCCTTTCGTAACGATATGGGAATCATAGACCCAGTCGAGCGTCCGGCTTGAGTCCGCAAAAACAACCTCCGCAAACGGTGATCTTAAATCGCCTTTTCCGGGTCCCGAAACCTCCAGCGATACATCTTCCATCACCAGCGCCGGATGGTCCTTATCATAGGAAACGGCATTTCCCACAGGGAATTCACGCTTCTGACGAAGCATCTCAAATTCCGGCAAATCCTTCGAGAAAACAACCCTGTTTCCGTAATATAAATGCACTGCATGGCCCGTATCCGTAATTTCAAAACAGTACGACGTGCTTCGGGTATGCAGTGCAAATTTCTTTTCGTAAATCTGAATCATAGTCTATCCCCTTTCCCGCTTATTATAACATAAAACGGCGGAAGAAGCATTCCTTCCTCCGCCGAATTGAACAGTCGAACAGTGCCATCGAACAGTGAAAAAGTTGCTGCGCAGCTTTTGGGCACGCATTAAAATTTTATTAACTTTCCGCTGCTCTGCGCTCTTTAATCTGTGCGGAAATCTCCTCGAGTTTCTCGTCCGTTAAAATGTATTTGCTCTTGAATACCAGGAATCCGATCACCAGTACAACCACCGGAAGTACGGTCATGACAAACCTTAACCCCACAACGGAAGAGCCGGAAACCACGGTCGCACCGTTTGCCATAATGTCGGAGATATACTGCTTAAGGCCCTGAATCAAAGATCCTTCCACTGCCTCGTAGGTCGCATCGGAGCTTGAGATGGAGAAAACCGAAAGGCTGACTGCCGCAACGAGCGCTGCAATACCGCTTGCAAGTTTTACCACAAAGGTCTGCATGGAGAAGATTACCGATTCATCACGGCGGTTATTCTTAATCTCGCCGTAGTCTACGGTATTGGCAAGGAAAATCGTAACCAGTACGTTCAGCACACCGACAGCCGCAAAGATGAAGAAGCCGGGTACCAGGAAGGGATATACCGAATCCACACCGGTAAGTGCCATGATTAAAAGGATTACATATCCGCCCACTGCCGAGAAAATGGAGATGTAGAAAATCCTGATGGTGGTAAAGAATTTTCTCAGAATCGGGAAAATCACGCACATGGCCAGAATCTGCATTCCGCCTCCGAAAGTATTAAAAAGCGTGTAATTTCCCTGCCAGGAGCTTCCGCCCAAATCATATTTAAAGAAATAAATCAACAGGTTCGAGGTAATGTAAATCGCAGAATTTACAAGTACGATGGTTACTACCATGGCCATGGCCTGATCGTTCTGAAGCAGTGCTTTGAACATATCGCCGATCTTGGCGCTCTTGACATCCACCGTGGATTTCTCCTTGATGAAGATGCAGGTGATTAAGATAAAGACGAAGAACATAACTGCCACGATTAAACTGAAGTATTTAAAGCCCAGACGGTCCACTTCCTTTGTGGAAGAAAGAGTAAGCATTGCCACGAGATTTTCATTCAATGCTTCATACTGTGCCTTGGAAAGATATACCGCAACCACACCGGATTCGTTTTCCGGGTTAAAAGCGATATCCAGAGAAGTATTGTCTTTCGTAAGCTCGGTCTCGCCTGCGATATCCGCCTGATCGGATCCGTTTGTAAAGGTTAATGTATATTCGCTGTTACTCTGGTTAAAAGAGGTTTCCGAATCAAATTCACTTTTATCCGCCGTTATGGCAATCTCAAAACCGCCGGTGATTTCCTTCACGTTTCCGGTGGGTGCCAGGGTTTCATCCAGTTCCACCGCATATACCGTTGCCTCTTTCAGGTTTACCGTGACCACGTTCTGATTCTTTCCTGCTGCCATGCTGCCCAGAGCATTTACCGCAAGAATCGTTACGATGGTAATGATTGCGGAACCGACACCTGCACAGGTACGGCCGAGTGCCGACATTGCCTCTCTTTCCTTACCGCTTTCGGTAAAGGCCGGAACCATCGACCAGTACGGAATGTCCATCATCGTATAGGTAATTCCCCAGAGGATGTAAAAAATCGCCGCATAAGCAATCATTCCTTTCCCGTTCAGTGCCGGAGGCGCCGCAAACATGAAGAACAGCACGATGGCATTCGTCAGCGTTCCGATGAATAACCACGGACGGAACTTGCCCCATTTGGTTTTGGTACCGGCAACAATGGCACCCATCAGGGGATCGTTGAATGCATCAAACACACGGGCAATCAGAAGAATGATGCCCATCACCCAGGCGGATACGCCCATAATATCCTGATAATAATACAGAATGTAGCTCGCGGAGAGCATATAAACCATGTCTTTGCCCACGGCACCGATTCCGTATGCTGCTTTTTCCTTAAATCCAAGTTTCATTTGTTTCCCTCCAATTATTTCTGCCAAACACATGCAGCGTCCGTTCGTATTTCTCTCCTCTTACGGTTCCAGCTGAATCTTAAATTCCACGTCTGCCGTTGCCCTGCCGTTTACATCGCTTACGGTAAGCTTTGCATTTCCGGCCTTGCCGACCGACTTAATATATGTGCCGCCCCTGCCGCCGGAAAGTCCGATGACGGAAGGTCCGATGAGTTCGGCATTGCCTTCCACGGAAAGCATTACCGGATCGTTGTAATAACAGAGCGTGTTGCCGTTTTCATCCAGTGCACGGATTCTGACGCAGGCCACATCGTAAGACTCGATTTCTTTTAAAACAACCCTGTCGCATTCCACCTCAAGGTGCATCTGTGTCATCGGTGCGATTCGTAACGTCTTTACCACCTTGCCGTCCTTGATGGCTTCAAAGCGGTAGGAAACGGATGCTCCGCCCCAGTCACCGATGTATTTGTTGTAAAGTTCCACCGCATCGGTCATGCTCATGTGATGGAAGGTCATCAGTTTCGCCGCCTTAAGTTTCGAGCCCGTCGTCATCTGGTAGAGTCCGAACTTGGCCACTTCGTTTAAAATAGTCTTAACGTCGCGTTCCTGTGCGGGCGTCATTTTCTCCGCTTTCAGCGCATCGCCGATATAGTCGTCGATTTTAATCGGCGGGTTTTTAAGATGCGAAAACTGCTTGTTGTCGTGAACATATTCCTTGATGAAGTTATCGTTTTTATACATCTTCACGGAATCCGCGTTGGTGAAAATATAAGTCTCGTTGCGGTTGCATCCGGGGTGCTCGCCGATGTCCATGGTTGAGGACAGGGCAAGAACGGGAACTGCGTCCTGCATCTCGGCATACACATATGCTGCCATTTTCGGATTCCGGAACATGTCCATGACACCGTGGTAACAGATGCGGTCTCCGCTTCCGAAATCCTTGTGGGTGTTGTAATCAAACATACACCAGCC
>DLBG01000133.1:3835-13691 GCA_002494135.1 Lachnospiraceae bacterium UBA7027 | reverse complement strand
CTCATCGAAGGATGATGTTAAAATAGGCCTGCGGATTTCCCGCAGGCCTTATTTCTCTTATTCAATATTGGTCATTTTCTGAATATCTCATCAAAGCAGGCATCTTCGGAGTCTTTTCCCTTAATCGTTCCGACATACGTCCAATTCCCTACTATCTCGATATAAACTTTCAACTCCCGCATTTTATTGCCCTCTCTCATTTAGCTCAACATCCAGGCCCAATGTATTTGCAACCAAAAGAGCCTTTTCGAGTTCTATTGTTTTCTTTCCGTTTTCCAGATCCGAAAGAAAGCTTATACTAACACCCAAAAATTCAGACATATCTTTCTGAGTATATCCCAACTGTTTTCTTCTGTTTTTTACAGCTTCGCCAAAAGTTTTTGAATTAGTGATTTTCATAAACACCTCTTGGCCGTACGGCTTAATCATTGCCGCATGTAAAAAATTAGCCGTACGACTCATTTCCTTAGATAGATTATATAATGAGCCGTACGGCTAAGTCAATGACGTTCATGATTTTTTTGCGGTTATCCGCATTTTTCTATCAAAGCACCGGAAGTGTAGTCCAACGCATCGGAGAATTTTTTGGTCTTACGGAACCTGCAAATACAGTAAGAAAGGAACAATCCATTGCTCGACAAATCAGGAACATCAAGTCAGCTTATCCGGGCGCCATCATTTTACAGGAGGCATTTACCGGAACCAAAATGGACCGGCCGGAATGGAACAAGTTAAACAAAAACTCTTTTACTCACTTTCCAAATCTAATACCCTTTTTACTGAGCACCTCTTTCTGCCGGCCCTCATCATTTATATTTATTCCGAGAAACTCATTAAGTTCTTCTTCTGTAAACTGCTCACCTGTAAAAGTTTCATCACATGCCCCCAATGGCATAAACTCAGGTTCCTCCATCTCGTGCTCCGCATAAATAAATCCGTCTGAATCTATGTAAACATAGTCACTACCCATAGCCCAACAATACATGTTCCTCCATACTACATTTATAGTTTTATCTGTAGACGTATCGGGAGTATTTGCATCTTGCTGCATTTCCGAAACATCCTGTTCCTCGGTAATATTTGTTTCAACGATGAGCTGTTCCGAACTGTTTCCGCCTGATGAAACAGTTCCACCGGTGTTTTTAACACCACAGCCTGCTAACATCACAGCCAAAGTACAAGCGATTATTGCAATTACAGATTTTTTCATGATTATAAATCCTCCTGTTGGTATTATTTCATCCGCTCATATAATATACGAATCATACCCGGGGATTTTATGGGTCTACCACTTGCATCATTACATGTTTATCACAGAAATCGAAAAAAGCACAAAAAACCCAGATTTTATCTGGGTTTCTACGAGAGCGATAGACGGAGCTCGAAGATTGACAAAACCTGCAAACCCACATAAATACTGCATTTGCGATATGCGAAAATCGAGGGACGGCACAAGGGACGACAAAAAAATCAAGTAAAATTTCTGAAAAAGGAGGACGGAACAACATCATCGAAGTCCCTTATACTTCATCAAATGTCATTTGTTCAACATTCTTTTTAAATAAAAATGTCATTTGTTCAGTATTTTTCCCGTATAAAAACGTCATTAATTCACTATTTTTGTAGCAGTCTTGTAGCAGTCAAGAAAAGTGGATGCTTAGATACAATAAACAATATTTGATTACCAAACTTCTAATGCTTATAATCTGAGGAAACTTCCATAAAGGAACGATTTCCGACAATATAATCAACATAGGCCTGTTCCGGATCTTTTCCATGAAACACTTTGCAAAGACCACACATATCACAATCAGCAATACACGGGTATTTTTCCTTTATAAAAGCCCTGCGTTCTTCTAAAGATGATTCTTCTATTAATGGTGCATCAGACATAATCTTTCCTCACATGATGTTTCTTCCCTGACGATATTTCTCCATATATTCTGCATTAATTTCCTTAATCTCGCGCTTACCATCAATATAATCCTGATAAATATCCCATGGCGAACCGCCGCCCAACCAGCAGGAAGAACAATTCTCACATCCTCCTCCGCCACAATCCATGGACTCCTTAATAATCTGTTCCCGTTCTTCTTTTGTCGTGTCCTTAATTAAAATAGATTTCATAAGCACCTGCTTTCCGGCAAATCACTGCCCGGCTTCCATCTCTGCATTAATAGTATCTTCGCTTGAAGCCATAGCCTTAAGCGTCATCTCAAGAAGTTTGTCGAGTTCCCAACCAAGTTGTTCTGCACCACGTTCGATTACCTCTCTCGAGCATCCGGCAGCAAAGCCTTTACTCTTGTATTTTTTCTTAAGAGATTTCAATTCCATATCTTTTGTGCTTTTAGACGGTCTCATAAGTGCGGCTGCCCAGATAAGACCTGTTAATTCATCTGCCGCAAACAAAACCTTTTCCATCTCATGAATCGGTTCAACATCAATTGTCACACCACATCCGACAGTTATTCCATACCCATGCGAGCATACGGCATGAATAATATCTTCCCCGACTCCACCATCTTTTAGCAGCTCTGGTGCTTTTAAACAATGCTCTTCCGGATATAATTCAAAATCAATGTCGTGCAAAAGTCCGACTATCCCCCAGTATTCTGCCTCATCGGAATACCCGAGTTCATTTGCATACCATTTCATAACGGCTTCTACAGTCAATGCATGCTGAATATGAAAAGGATCTTTGTTGTATTTCTTCAACAGTTCAAATGCGTCATCTCTTGTAATCATTTCCTTTACCATCCCTTTCTTTATCCCATTTTAACATAAGTGGGCAGCATGAAATATATCACACTGCCTTCTTACTTAAGCTTCTTTTTTCAATTATTATCTATCAATAGTTTAATAACGTGTATTAATCGCCAACCTTTTTGATATAAAGTTCAAAAGTTCCGTCACCGTTATCATTTTTATTGACTGGTGCAATATTGGCATCGTTGATGTTTTCTGCATGTAATGGTGTTGTAAATACTGTTGAAGAATCAGAAGCATATACAGCAGAAATAGCTCACATAAGAAACAGTTAAGAATTGAACAGGTTTCTCTTAAAGAATATTTTTTTAAGATGTGTTAGTATTCGCAATGAGAGGAATATTAAGAAGGAGGACATTTTATTATGTGTTTTGGATTCTCTTATATAGGTTTGATCTGGATCATCATGCTTCTTGTTCCAAATATCATATGGACTAAGAACAAGCCTGCTGACTATGACAGATATGTGGTTAATGAGAATAAGGTTCTGCTTGTATTGGAAAGAGCAGGCGAGTTCATTGTCACACCGGTGGCACTGATGTTCTCAGACTTCAACTTTAAAGGTTGGAATTTCTGGGTTACAGTGCTTCTTGTTTCGTTCTTATGCATGGTTCTTTATGAGATCTTCTGGATCCGATACTTTAAGAGTGAAAAGGCAATGAAGGATTTCTACACAGGAATTCTTGGAATTCCGGTCGCTGGAGCCACGCTTCCTGTTGCTGCATTTTTACTTCTTGGGATATATGGTGGAAACAGTCTGATGATCTTTGGTTCAATCATACTTGGAATCGGACATATAGGAATACATCTTGCACATAAAAAAGAAGTATGTGGATCAAGTCCCCAAAAACACATTGTTCTAAGGATACTCATTGCCATACCCAAAGCAATCTTTTTCATAATTCTGACAGTTGTGATGGCTTTTTTTGTCATCACGATCATAGGAAGAAATATAAATCAGGTTAAACGTGCAATTGACTATAAGGGTGGGATAAACAAATCAGAATATATAATGCTTAACGATCAAGAACAGTATATCTTAACACTTGGTCATGATACATCAAATCCTGTCATCATAAGCCTTCATGGAGGACCGGGTGCGCCTTCCACCATTGCGGACTACTGCTGGCTTGATTATCTGACGGATGATTATACCATTATCTCCTGGGATCAGAGAGGCTGTGGCAGAACATATTATCATAATGTGAAAACAGATCCTGATAACAGTACGGTTTCTTTTTATCAGGCCGTTAACGATCTGGATGCGTTGGTAGATTATGCCCGTGAAAAGTATGGTCAGGATAAAGTGATCATTATGGGGCACTCATACGGAACTCTATTGGGGAGCCAATATGTACTCGATCATCCCGAAAAGGTTTCGGGTTATGTAGGGATCGGACAGGAAGTAATAGAAGAAGGGCTGTATGCATATAAGTATTCTTACGAGGATGCTTTAACCAAGGCAAAAGAAGCCGGTGATGACACAACAGAAATGGAGAAAGCATATGAGAAACTTGTAGGTGAGCCGACAGTTGCAAATATGTCCGCACTGGATTCTATCACGGCTGCTTATCATCCTGTTAGTGTAACGGAAGATGTATCTACAGCAGCAACGTTCTTTTCGCCATATGCCGGAGTTGATGATTTCAGGTGGTATTTCCTTATATTGTCAACGATGCTTGGCAATACCACATACGAAGATCTGCAAAAACCACTGATAGATTACTTGCTTGATTTTAATGCATATAAAAGAAGTACCGATTATATAGTACCTGTGCTTTTTATATCCGGTTCAGAAGATTGGTCATGTCCTGTAGGACCAATAAAAGAATACTATGAAGTTATAACAGCTCCGAGAAAGGAGTTATATCTCGTAAACGGATGTGGTCATTCTCCGCAGGGGCAGTTACCTGAGGAATTTGCGAATGCTATAAAGGCGTTTTTGAAATAGCTTTTAATATAACGCACTAGTGAGCAATGGGGGATGAAGGCATGCATGTTTTTGAATGGTGGTGCGGAGAATATCGTCCGTTAGAAGAATTAATAGCGGAGATGGACGAAGTGAAAAAGAACAACGGGGAATAGTTTGATAACTCATATTGTTTGGTTCCTTCTGGAATACCTTCATCCGATCGGGCAAAGATTTTGGGACAATCCATTGAAACAAATGAAAAGTATTATACTTTTGAACGCCTTGATTACTGTGATATCGCCAGGGAAAAGATATTAAACGCAAGAAAAGCGGAACAAAAAGATAATCAAAATGAGGATTAAAACGTCAGCTGATGACAAACTGATGACATTTGGCAAATAAAAAGCCCCGCAAACTCAGTGTTTATGGGGCTTTCTGCGAGCGATAGACGGGGCTCGAACCCGCGGTCTCGACCTTGGCAAGGTCGCGCGTTACCAACTACGCCACTATCGCATTTTGCTTGACTTTTTTAGCATCTTGCCGTCAGCAAGTAGTATATTATCATCTTACAGGATATTTGTCAACTACTTTTATTCATAGGGGCCTGCCTTGTCACAGGCCCCTTTTTGTCCGATTCATTATTATAAATTTTTAAGAATATCCTCCGTACAGGTCTTTAGAATGACATCTCTCTCCGGCAGTCCGATCTGTCTGTCCGCGTAATCGATAATCCTTATACAGCCGAGAAGCTGCGCCATTTTTGTAACTTCCCGCTCCTCTTCCCCCGTGTTTTCCAGATAATGCTCCAGCGTTCTTTTCCAGAGGCGGTTTGCGGTTTGAACGTCGATTCCGAGAAACTCGGCCGCCTTCGGGGAAATGCAAGGGAATTCCATATATGAATTATAAATCGTTGCCATTTCAAAAATCGGGTCACCCGCGCAGAGCGTATCCATATCGATCAGCATCAGCTCATCACCCGTAATCAGAATGTTTTTCAGGTGAAAATCCGCATGCAGAAGCGTATGGCTCTCAGACACATTTTCCAATAATTTCAGTAGCTTATCGCAGGCATCCGCGGGAAGATATTTTCTAAGATTACCGATCCATCCGATTGTCCGCTCCTTCATGTCGGAGAGTTCTCCGGGCATCACCTCGACACTGTGAATCCGGTTCATAAGTTCCACGGATTTGGATACGAAATTTTCAAAATTTTCATCCGATTCTTTAATGTAATCCGCGGCGGAACGGGCATTCAGCATTTCATAAACCACTCCGTAGCGATCCCCCACACGAACAATATCAAAGGAGATTGCCGTCGGAAGTCCTTTTACAAAAGACCATCTGGCAAGCTGTTTTTCCCTCTGGATTTCCTCCATGGAAACAGTCGGACGATACACTTTTACTATGGTATCTTCCGCTATACGATAGACTTCTCCGTGAGCGCCCTCTCCGATTTTTTCGGCGCTGTCTGTGCTTATTTGTCTGTATTCCATAAGCCTCTCCGTTATATGCGATTCACTCTTACCCCACCAGTTTTCCGCTGTTTTAACTCTTTTTCGGAGGTTTTCCGATGAGTTTTATGATATCCTCTCCGGTTGCATCGGGAGAGTATTCTCTTACTCTTTCAAACAGTCTTTCCCAGGATTGGTACGGTGTTTCCGAATAGGCCGACGTCACCATTTCATACCCCCACAAAGCTTCGGGAGGCACCAAAACGGATACCGCCATACCGTACTCTTCGCCCTTTTTGCTGACCTTCCTGCGAAAATCGGCTGTAACCAGATATGTCTGCATCTGCAGCGACGTAATCACGCCGGGGAAATTTTTCTCCCCGCCCTTACCGAACCCGGTCTCTTTTTTCAGATCCGTGGTAAGAATATCTTTTATGGGATATAAAAGATCTCCGTCATCATCGCGTTCCGTCAGATAATCCATTATGATTTTCTCTCTGCGCATGGCAAGACCGTCTTCCCAGCGGGCATCAAAATCATAGCCTTCGCGTCTGTAATTTGCAAAATAGGCAAACCACTCCGTGCTGATAAAACCGGCCCTTCCGCCGAAAAACTTGCCGTAGGCCACTTCATGCTTAGAAGCGATAATCTCGCGCCACTCCCACGGATCATGCCTTGTATCGCCGGTCCACCAGCAGTCGGTTCCCACATGTTCCTCCACGGAGAATCCTTTTACCTCATTGGAAAAAAGAGGCAGGAAACCTGCCTCTTTTATATACTCTGTCAACTGTTTCCACGTTTTAATTCTGTTCGGATCGTTATGCCGCACTCCCTGCGGGATCCACTGACCATTCTCGACTATCATGTTTTATCCTATCGGTTCAAAATCGGCTGCACCGTGTTTGCAAAGAGGGCAGACAAAATCATCCGGCAGCTCGTCACCTTCGTATACATAGCCGCAAACCTTGCAGACAAAGCCTTTCTTGCCTTCGGTTTCGGGCTTCGGTTTTACGTTCTTCTGATAATAGGTGTACGTCATGGTCTCTGCCTTCGTAATCACTCTGGACTCCGTAATGGAGCAGATGAACATGCCGTGCGTGCCGAGATCCACATAATTCTCAACCTTTAAGGAGAAGAAAGCGTTGATATACTGCGGCAGGAAGCGAAGTCCGTTGTCGGAACGAAGTTCTTCCACATCCTTTAACTTGTCCGTGTTGCGGCCGCTTGCAAAACCGTATTTTTCAAATACGGAGAACGGTGCTTCCACGGAAAGGCAGTTTACGTTCATAATGCCGGTCTGCTGAACAACATGGTGCGTATAGTTGTCCTTGTTGATTGTTACGGCAACGCGGTTCGGGCTGCTGGTAACCTGTGTAACGGTGTTTACGATGCATCCGTTGTCTTTTTTGCCGTCACTTGACGTAACGACATATAAACCGTAACCGATGCTGAAAAGGGCTCTTAAATCGTTCTTATCGGCGGTCTCAGCCTTTCTTGCCTGATACTCGCCGCAGAACTCTTCGGCAAGTGCCTCTAACTGTGCGGTGCTTTCCTCATTCAGCGCGGACTTGATATGTACAACGTTGTCCGCAAAGGTAAGGTTTTTGCAGCCTTCGAGTTTGCCCTTCATCACCTTTGCCGCAAGCGGTGCCCAGGTTCCGTTTTCAATCAGACCGATCTTCTTGTTGGAGAAGTTTCTCTCGGTCAGATGGTCGATGAATTCGCGCATGAATGGGAAAATATCCGTATTGTACGTTGTCGTGGCAAGAATGATTTTACCGTAGCGGAACGCATCTTCCACAGCTTCCGCCATATCGCAGCGGGCAAGGTCGTTTACGACAACCTTCGGGCATCCCTTGGATTTTAAGAGATCCGAAAGCTTCTCCACTGCCTTTTTGGTATTGCCGTATACGGATGTATAGGCAATCATGATGCCTTCGGTCTCAGGCTGGTAGGTTGACCAGATCTGATACAGTCCGAGATAGTATCCGAGATTCTCGGTAAGGACGGGTCCGTGAAGAGGGCAGATGGTCTGAATATCAAGTGCGGCAGCCTTCTTTAACACGTTCTGCACCTGTACGCCGTATTTGCCGACGATACCGATGTAATATCTTCTTGCCTCGCAGGCCCAGTCTTCTTCCACGTCGAGGGCACCGAACTTGCCGAATGCGTCTGCGGAGAATAAAACCTTATCGGCAGAATCATATGTCATGATTACTTCGGGCCAGTGCACCATGGGTGCTGCCACGAAGTTTAATTTATGCTTTCCGAGATCCAGAGTGTCGCCTTCCGCAACCACTACCTGACGGTCCGCAAAATCCGTTCCGAAGAACTGTCCCATCATGACGAATGCTTTCGCGGAAGAAACAATCTTCGCGTCCGGATACGCTTTTACAAAGTTTACAATATTCGCGGAATGATCCGGCTCCATGTGCTGAACCACGAGATAATCGGGTTTTCTCTCTCCCAGTGCCTTCTCTAAATTATCCAGCCATTCGTGTGTAAAATTGCGGTCCACGGTATCCATTACCGCGATTTTCTCATCCAGAATCACATAGGAATTGTAAGCCATTCCGTTCGGAACATCGTACTGTCCCTCAAATAAGTCGATTTTGTGATCGTTTACCCCAACATAAATGATGTCATTTGTAACTCCCATAAGTCCTCCTTTTCTTTCCCGGCGCGCTTTCCGAGCCGGTGAACATGTAATCATTGTATCATAACGCCGGGCTTTTATCATCCGGCATTTCCGTTATCGCGTTACATTTCCCTTCGGCAGTTTCTTCCCGGTCAGTTTCCCTCAGGATTTATCCTCTGTAGGGATAATCAGAAGGGAACGGTCGAGAATTCCGTGCATGCAGGCAATTGCGATACCGTAGTTCACAATGGGAACCTTCTGTTTTACCGCAGTCTGCACTCTGGACTTCATCTGCGCCTCGTTTAACATGCAGCCGCCGCAGTGAACGACTAAAGAAACACCGGTTAAATCATCGGGGAATTCCCCGCCGGACGTAAAACGGTAATTCAGTGTTTTTCCGGTATACTCTTCTATCCAGCCGGGCATCTTCACGGTACCGATGTCCTTGCACTGTCTGTGGTGTGTACAGCCTTCGGAAATCAGAACCGTATCACCGTCCTGCAGGGTCGCAAGGGCCCTTGCTCCGATAATCTGCTGTTTTAAGCCGCCTTTGTATCGTGCCATCAGAATCGAGAATGAAGTTAACATAATATCTTCCGGTGTATCGGCGGATACTTTTTCAAACGCCTGAGAATCGGTAATAATCAGTGCCGGTTTTTCTTTTAGTTTACATAACGTTTCTTTCAGATCGGTATCCTGGCAGGATATGAATGCAAAATGGTGATCTAACAGTTCCCGCATAACAAGCTGCTGCGGCAGAATCAGCCTTCCCTTCGGTGCGGACTCATCCACGGGAATCACCAGTACCACAAAATCACCTTTCTTTAAGAGGTCCGTTACGACAAACTTCTCTTCTTTCTTATTCTGTCCGGCAAGGGCACCGATTCTTTCTTTCAGTTCATGAATTCCTTCTCCGGTAAGGGCGGAAATATAGAATTTTGACGGATTCGTCGCACTGCTTCCGGTTAAGTCCGCTTTATTGAAAACCGTCAGATACGGAATTTCACGTTCTTTAAACAACGCTTCGAGTTCCATATCCTGCGCGGTCATTCCGATTGTCGTATCCACCACCAGAATGGCAATATCAAT
>DLBG01000133.1:0-3716 GCA_002494135.1 Lachnospiraceae bacterium UBA7027 | reverse complement strand
GCATCGTCGTAACCCGGAGTGTCAATAATAACAACCGGTCCGATGGGTAACAGCTCCATGCTCTTTTTTACCGGGTCCGTCGTGGTTCCCTTTACATCCGAAACAACGCTTAAATTCTGACCCGTAACGGCATTTACCACACTCGATTTGCCGGCATTGCGCATGCCGAAGAATCCGATATGAACGCGTTCCGCGCTTACCACTTCATTCAATCCCATTGTAAAACTCCTTATAAAAAAACTACACTTGTAGGTACCTTATATGTAACTACAGGTGTAGTTTATTACGTTACAATCTCGCCTTTCTTATATCAGAAACGGAAGTCTCTCCGGTTGGAAGAACGGATATCCTCAATATTCTTCTTCGCGATTTCTCTTGTCTTCTCTCTCGGGATCTTCTCCAGTTCCTTTTCTATCATTGCATAACCGACTTTTTTGGTTTCGGGGGATGCATAATCTTCCAGATATTCGGCCAGTGTCATCAGCGCATTGGGATGACAGCAGTTCAGAATCTGTCCGGACTTGCAAAGTGCCATGAAACGGTCGCCGGTTCTGCCTTCCCTGTAACATGCGGTACAGAAGGAAGGAATATGTCCGTTCTCCATCAGCCATCTTACCACTTCGTCCAAAGAACGCTGGTCGGATACGTCAAACTGCTCGGTATCGTGAGGACGCTCCTCGGGGGTATATCCCGCATAACCGCCGACGGAAGTACGGGAACCGCCGCTGATCTGGGAAATGCCCAGATGCAGAACTTTTTCACGAACCTTTTCGTTCTCTCTGGTGGAAATAATCATTCCGGTGTAAGGCACCGCGAGACGAATGCAGGCAACGATTTTTTCAAAAATCTCATCGGAAATTCCGTTATCGAATTCATCCGGATTGATGTCATCCGCACGTTTTAATCTCGGAACGGAAATGGTATGCGGTCCGACACCGTGTACCGCTTCTAAGTGCTCGGCATGCATCAGAATACCCGCAAATTCATATTTATAAAGTTCAAGTCCGAACAGTACTCCCAGGCCCACATCGTCAATACCGCCTTCCATGGCTCTGTCCATGGCCTCAGTATGATAATTGTAATCATGCTTCGGTCCGGTGGGATGAAGCTTTAAGTAGCTTTCCTTATGATAGGTCTCCTGGAAAAGGATGTAGGTTCCGATTCCCGCTTCATGGAGTTTTCTGTAGTTCTCCACGGTGGTTGCCGCGATGTTTACATTGACACGGCGGATGTCGCCGTTTTTATGATGAATGCTGTAAATGGTGTGGATGCATTCAAGAATGTATTCAATCGGGTTGTTTACGGGATCCTCGCCGGCTTCAATCGCAAGACGCTTGTGGCCTAAATCCTGCAGTGCGATAACTTCCTGCCGGAGTTCTTCCTGCGTTAATTTCTTACGCGGGATGTGTTTGTTCTTTAAATGATACGGGCAGTACAGACAGCCGTTTACACAGTAGTTGGAAAGATAAAGCGGTGCAAACATTACGATACGGTTACCGTAGTATGCAAGTTTGATTTCGTTTGCAATCTGATAAATCTTTTCCTCCACTTCGGGAATATCACAGGCAAGCAGCACACTCGCTTCTCTGTGGGTCAGTCCGGTACAGACATATCCTTTGTCCTGTTTCTTCGGACGCGCTTTCTCCAGAATCTGATTGATCAGTTCCAGATCGTTCTTATGCTCCTCGGCATAAGCAAGGGTTTCGCGGATTTCTCCATCATTGATGAATTCATCCGCGATTAATGATTTAGGGTTATATACAGCCATTTTATTTATAAAGTCCTTTCAAAAAATCAACTTTATTATTATAGCACTAATTTCTTACTTTAGCATCGCAAGAATATCATTTTTTGTGGTAAGACCGATCTTTTTTTCCGCAACCTGCCCGTTTTTGAAGACAAAAATCGACGGAATGCTCATAATACCGTACTGTGCCGCCAGTTCCTGCTCGTCATCGACATTTACTTTGCCTACTTTATAAGATCCGTCGCTCTCTTCCGCGATTTCGGATACCACAGGTCCGAGCATTTTGCAGGGACCGCACCAGGGCGCCCAGAAATCCACGAGAACCGGTACTTCGGATTTTAAAACTTCTTCTTCAAAATTGCTTTCGGTTAACATAACTTCGCTCATGACGTTCCTCCTTTTCTTTTTAAAAAACATCTTCGCCTCTTTTCCTGCTTCTGAATTCTGACTCACCGGGCTTCTTTTTGAATTCATTCTCACCGGCATATTGACAAAAACTTATCAATGTCATTACGTTCATTATGGCATTTATTTCGAATTTGTAAACAGTCAGACGATCGATTTCACAGTAATTTAAGAATAAAACAAACCTATCCTCGAATAGAACAAATCTATTCTGCCGATTTTCGACCTTTCCCACATCTGGTATGATTAACGCTTTCTTTAATAATTCGTCAATTATTGACCTACGCGGTCATAAATGTAAAATCATCCCGAAAGAAACAAGATTCTTATTTCTTCGGGATGATATCTGTTTTACCTTTTACAAAACATCCTGTTTTCAATATCTTGTAATGTAATGCAGGCCTTACTCTGGAATCAACCTCTGCTTTGAGCAGCTACCAGACTCTCGCCGCAGTACATTTTACGAAGCTTCGGCTTCTCGATTTTACCGGTCGGGTTTCTCGGAATGTCCGCGAAAATTATTTTATGGGGTCTCTTGTAACGGGGCAGCTGATGACAGAACTCATTCACCTGATCCTCCGTTAAGGTATAACCGTCTTTCACTTCGATGATGGCTGCGGTAACTTCGCCGAGACGTTTGTCGGGAATACCGATTACCGCAACGTCCTTGATTGCCATGTTGCTGCGAAGGAAATCTTCGATCTGAACGGGATAAATGTTCTCTCCGCCGGAGATAACAACGTCTTTCTTACGGTCTACAAGGAAGATAAAGCCGTCCTCGTCCTCCTGTGCCATGTCGCCGGTAAAGAGCCAGCCGTCTTCCAGAACTTCCTTCGTGGCTGCTTCGTCATGATAATAGCATTCCATAACGCCGGGGCCCTTTACGGCAAGCTCGCCGACCTCGCCTCTTTTCACGTCAACTCTGTTTTCATCCACGATTCTGGTCTGCCATCCGAAACCAGCCTTGCCGATTGCGCCTACCTTATGGATGTTCTCAACACCCAGATGTACGCAGCCGGGTCCGATGGATTCGGAAAGACCGTAGTTGGTATCGTATTCGTGGTTCGGGAACACTTTCATCCATCTTGCAATCAGGCTGGGCGGAACGGGCTGTGCACCGATGTGCATCAGTCTCCACTGGGAAAGCTCGTAATCTTCCAGTTTAACCTCTCCGCTGTCGATGGCATCCAGAATATCCTGTGCCCAGGGAACCAAAAGCCATACAATCGTACACTTTTCCTTGGAAATCGCATCCAATATTACCTTCGGCTTCGTTCCTTTTAACAGAACTGCCTTGCCGCCTGCAAGTAAAGATCCGAACCAGTGCATCTTTGCGCCGGTATGATATAGGGGCGGGATGCAGAGGAACACATCATCTTTGGTCTGTCCGTGATGATTCTGCTCCACTTTGCAGGAATGCACCAGACTTCTGTGCTTATGTAAAATCGCCTTCGGGAAACCTGTGGTTCCGGAGGAGAAATAAATTGCTGCTTCATCATCGTCCGTCAGATGAATCTGCGGAGACTGGCTAGACGCATTCGCGGTAAGTTCCGAATAGGATTCC
>DLBG01000078.1 GCA_002494135.1 Lachnospiraceae bacterium UBA7027 | reverse complement strand
AAGATGATGAAGCAGATGCCCGGCATGATGAAGGGCAAACGCAGAATGCGTTTCCCGTTTTAATCCGATCGTTACCCTGTGAAATCACTTTCGCATTTCACGGACGATTATATGAAGTATCACAAAACATACATTTTTATTTTTTGGAGGACAAAGAAATGGCAGTAAAAATCAGACTCAGAAGAATGGGCTACAAGAGAAACCCTATTTACAGAATCGTAGTTGCGGATTCCAGATCTCCCAGAGACGGAAAGTTCATCGATGAAATCGGTACTTACAATCCCAACACCGATCCCAGCGAATTCAAGGTAGATGAAGAAGCAGCAAAGAAGTGGCTTGCAAGCGGTGCACAGCCTACTGCGACCGTAGATAAAATCTTCAAACTTGCAGGAATTCAGAAATAATTACGTGCAAATCTTGGAGGTGGAATCATGAAGGAATTGGTAGAAGTGATTGCTAAAGCACTCGTCGACCATCCCGAAGAAGTGGTTGTTACGCAGAACCAGGACGGCAAAGACATCAAAGTCGAACTTCACGTTGCGCCTTCCGATATGGGTAAGGTCATCGGGAAACAGGGACGTATTGCAAAAGCAATCCGTACGGTTGTCAAAGCTGCATCATCCAAAGAGGATGTATACGTAGACGTTGACATTGTTTAAAAAGCAGGGCGGTGTAACGAATGCATGGCATTTCTTACACTGCCTTTTTTACCGAAAAAATTAAGAAAGACACGGATTTCATGAAAAATCACTTTAAAATAAAATTATTCCGGTCACTTTGTTTAACTACAGCTGTAGTACTTCTGACCGGTATGTTTTTTTCGCTTCCCTTGAAAGCTTTGGCTGAGGAAACGGACAAATATTTAAGTATCGGTATTTACGAAGACGGTGCGGTAACAATCGAAAAAGACGATGAGGAGATTCATGAATGGGGCGGTTCCAGCGCCTTATTCGTTATGCTTTCCTTAATGCAGTTGAAAGAAGAAGGACTGATTGACGAAGATAAACCGGTTACGGATTACATGCCGGATGAGGTCTCCATGCGGTTTTTGTTCAGTTATCCGGTAACCGTAAATAACATCCTGAATCATACAACCGGACTGCAGGATGCATCGACCGGGCAGGTCATGCTTGAAGGCGAAAGATTCACGTCCCTTGCGGATGTGCTTGCAAATAATATGCCGAGACAGAACTTCAAATCCGGAGATTATGTATCTTATTCCGACTGGAGCATCACACTCGGTGCTTATCTCGTGGAATGCGTATCCGGCAAATCCTATCCGGAGTACGTGCATGAGAAGATTTTAAAACCGCTCGGAATGGAGCATACATCGGTTCTTTATGACTATTCGGACTGTGAATATGTTGCAAAGAAAATGTCGGAAAAGACAAATGTAAAATTTGGCTTCTATCCGGCGTATTCTTCCTGCGGAACCATGGAGGATTTCATGATTCTGATGGAAGATCTCGCGGGAGGAAAGAGTAAAATTTTAAAAAGCGAAACCGTTTCGGAACTTTCGAAAGGAACGCTTCTTTACAGAGGTACCGATATTCCGAGAATTTCTAACGGACTTGCTTTCTATTATGAATACGAATCCCCCTGTCTGGGACTTCGGAGCAACAACTATAACTCCGTGACGCATTTTTACATCGATGTGGTAAATCATAAGGCAGTCGTGATTGTGGACAAGAATCCGTCCGATTCACAGGGCATTTTTGAATCCAAAAAGTATCTCGGACGGAACAATCAGAATGCGGACAGGGATTCGTTTTCTTACAATATCTCCCAAATGGAAGGCTTTTATTTAAAAGCGGGAGCTACCGTACGCGGAAAGAGTTCCTTTTTATCCCTGATGGACGGAGTGACCTTTAAGGCGTTCGATGACCACGGATTATCCGTTTCGTCCAACCCGAAAGAAGCTTATCTGACACAGATTTCCGAAAACGGGTTTGTGTCCGAAGCGGGAGATATGGGATATTTCTATACGGACGGAGCAAACAGAGGAATCATTCAGTATCCCCTTTTGGATCTCGTGCCTTATCCGAAGACACTGAATACACTGCGCGTGCTGCTTTCCGTATTTTATTATCTGTCACTGGTTTACAGCTTCGGAGCACTTCTTGTCGGTCTGGTTTCGTTTATTTCACGCAAGGCAAAGAAGGGAAAGAAACCGCCCGCTTTTCGGAAATTCAATCTCATTACCTGCGGAACGGTATTGTTCCATGGAATCGTATTCATGGTTATGATTATGACCTTTTTAATGGGAATCAATAATCAGATTGCGAACGTTGCCACGATGATGTTTTTCTTCGGAACGCTGATTTCGTTCATTTACATTGTTTTCCTGATCCGAACCGGTCGAAAGGAAAACTGTTCGAAGAACGAAAAAATCGGTTATTTCGCAACTGCTGTGGCCTGTGTTGCAACGATTCTGTTTTCGTTTGTATTTCATCTGATGTTTTAAAAGAAAGCCAAAGGCTTACTGGTTTTACGGAGCATACATGGAAGAATATCTTATTGTAGGAACTGTTACATCGACGCACGGAATACGGGGAGAGGTTAAGGTTTTCCCGCAGACCGATGATATGTTAAGATTTAAGAAGTTAAAAGAAGTTTATCTGGATACGGGAAAGGAAAAGATGCTTCTGCATCCCGAGTCCGCGAAATTCTTCAAGCAGTTTGTGATTTTAAAATTCAAAGAATTTAACAATATCAACGAAGTGGAAGGCTTTCGGGGAAAGACTCTGTACGTCGACCGTAAAAATGCGGTATCTTTAAAAAAGGACGAATATTTTATCGCGGACCTCATCGGTCTTACGGTTGTAAGAGAGGATGAATCCAAAGTCGGTATTTTAAAAGACGTGATGCAAACAGGAGCCAACGACGTATATGTGATTGAAAAGCAGGACGGCAGTGAGTTACTGCTTCCGGCAATCAAGGACTGTATCCGGAATGTGGATACAAAAAATCGCATCATGACGGTCTGCGTGCTTCCCGGTCTGGAAGATTGAGAGTATGAATTTTTACATAATGACCCTGTTCCCGGAAATGGTAATGGGGGGATTAAACAACAGCATAATCAAACGCGCGCTGGAAAAGGACCTTGTACAGATCGAGGCGGTCAATATCCGAGATTATACGATCGATAAGCACAACAAGGTGGATGATTATCCGTTCGGAGGCGGAGCGGGTATGCTTATGCAGGCCCAGCCTGTCTATGACTGCTATCTGGCAATCCGAAAGAAAATCGGCGAAACTGCGCCCCGCGTCCTTTATATGTCGCCCCAGGGTAAGACTTTTACACAGGAGATGGCGAATGAATTATCCAAAGAGGAGAATCTGATTCTTCTTTGCGGTCACTATGAAGGAATCGATCAGCGTGTTTTGGACCGTATGAATGTGGAAGAAGTTTCCATCGGTGATTATGTTTTAACCGGCGGCGAACTGCCTGCCATGGTGATTACGGATACCGTCGCAAGACTGGTTCCGGGCGTTTTAAACAATGACGATTCCGCGCTCGACGAATCCTTTTCGGACGGACTTTTGGAATATCCGCAGTATACAAGACCGGAAGAGTGGGACGGCATCAAAGTCCCGGAAGTACTCTTATCCGGACATCATAAGAATATAGCCGAATGGCGGCATGAGATGGCGCTTGAAAATACAAAGAACAAGCGTCCGGAACTGTATGAAGCATATATACTTAAACATCCTCCCGTAGAAAAGAAGAAACGTCGCAGGAAAAAAACAGATGATTGAAGCAAAAAACCTCAGGAAAGAATTCATACGTCCCGTTAAAAAAGATGAAGCGAAAACTTCATCCCTTTTTGGCGGAAAGAAAACAAAAGAGTCGTTTTTTGCTGTAAACAATATATCTTTTAAAGCGCAAAAAGGGGAAATACTTGGAATTCTCGGCCCGAACGGTGCCGGAAAAACCACGCTTTTACGTATGCTCGGAGGGCTTATGACCCCGAGCGAAGGAGAGGTAATAATTACCGATTCCGATGGAAATCCGGTTACGGATCCCACTTCGAAAAAGAAATGCTTAGGATATTTATCCAACAATACCGCTCTTTACGCAAGGCTTTCTCCGAGAGAAACATTTTATCTGTTCGGGGAACTGTACGGTATGAGCAGAGAAGAATGCAAAGTCCGTTCGGACGAAGTGTTTGAACTTCTTAACATGCAGGATTTCTGCGACCAGAGAATCGAGAAACTTTCCACCGGTCAGAGGCAGAGAGCCAGCATTTCCAGATGTCTGATTCACAATCCGCAGATTTATATTTTTGATGAGCCGACCCTCGGTCTTGATATTCTTGCATCCGAGACCATCATCAATTTTATGAAGGAAGAAAAGAAAAAAGGCAAGACCGTGCTTTATTCCACGCATTACATGGAAGAGGCGCAATATTTATGCGACCATATTCTGATGATTTACGAGGGCCGTCAGATTGCATACGGGACTCCGGAATTCATCATGCAGCTTACGGATACGAATAATCTGCGTGACGCGTTTAAGACGCTGATTCGCGACATTACGGATTATTCCGAGAAGGAGGGTGAGGCATGAAAAACAAACCCTTCTTTACCCTGTACAAAAAAGAAATCATGGATCTTCTTCGTGATAAGAAGACCATTATCATCATGATTCTGGTACCGCTTTTTCTGTATCCGACCATGATGATTGCGTCGCTTTTAATCACGACCGGAATTGCGAAAGAATCAATTGAAAAAGAATATCAGGTTGCCGTGGTCAAAACCGACGTTTCCGACGAGGTTTTTGATGTACTGACGGATGAATCCGACGATTACGATTATCATTTTAAAAAGATCGAATATGAATTACTGGATGATGCAAAGACCGATCTGACGGAAAAGAAGGTCGATCTAGTTCTTGATTCGAAAAAGATCCCTGCCGATAAAAGCCTGGTAGGGCTGGATCATCTGTTTGAAGTCACCTTCTATGATTTATCCGCAACGACCAATTCCATGAATGCCTGCCAGAATGCGGAAACGGTTTTAAAAGCTTATTCGAAGAACATTCAGGAAGATGCCATTAGGAATCTGTTTGATGATCCGGAACAGCTGATCACACCGGTTTTGGTGAATGTGGAAAGCATATCCACAACGGAAGAAAATGCAGGTTACGTGATCGGAATGGTTCTTCCGTTTATTCTTATCATTTCGATTCTGACCGGAGCCATTTATCCGGCCATCGATGCAACGGCGGGAGAACGGGAGAGAGGAACGCTTGAGACAATCATGACTCTGCCGGTTCGCAAGAGCGACATCATGATTTCCAAATTCCTTTCGGTATCCACGATTGCCGTTGTGTCCGCGATTCTGAATATTGTATCCATGCTCTTTGTAGTCCTTTATATGTACCGGATTATTGACATTCAGGGTCTTGGGCTTTCCAGCCTTGATTTAAAACAGTTCGTACCGGCATTCATTTCTTTAATCATCTGCCTTCCGGTATTCTCGATGTTTACCTCGGCCGTATGCCTCTGCGTCTGCATTTTTGCAAAGAGTTTTAAGGAAGCGAACAATATTTCCTCGCCGATTATGATTGTTTTCATGTTTGCATCGATGTTAAGCATCCTGCCGAATATGAAACTGACCGAGAAAACGGCGCTGATACCGGTAACGAACATTTCTCTTTTGATCAAATCGGTTTTCTCGCTGGATTACGATATTCACTTAGTTGCCATTGTGCTGTTTTCGAATCTTTTCTACTGCGTGGTCATGGTGGTGCTTATGAGTACGCTTTTCTCCAGTGAGGACGTTCTGTTCGGTGAATCGGCGAAAGGGGTTCATATTTTTGAGAGAAGAGCCAATATCGAAAAAGGACAGATTCCGGGCTACGGAGATTTATGCCTTTTGTTTGCGGGTTTAATGCTCTTAATCGTTTATGTCGGATCTTTGGTGACCATAAAATTCGGAATTCTCGGTTCTTTGGTCGTACAGATTCTTGTTTTTACGATTCCGCTTCTTTATGCAATCTACATACGCTGCGATTTAAAGAGTTTATACAGCATAAAACTGCCGAAAATCCGTCAGGCCTTAGGCAGTATCGTCATCTGGGCCGGAGCTTTTTTGATCTGCCAGACGCTGCTTGCTTTGCTTTCGACGCTTTTCCCGGTAATGACCGAAAGCTCGGAAATGATTTCCGAAAGCATTACCGACGCCGGCTTTATTCCGGCAATACTTGTTGTCGGCATATGTCCGGCAATAGCGGAAGAAGGGGCATTCCGCGGATTTTTGTTCGGAACCTTAAAGAGCAAAACGAAACTGATGATAGCCGTACTCGTTTCGGCCGCCGTATTCGGTATTTATCACATGAATTTACTGCAGTTTTTCACGGGTCTTTTTATGGGCATCGTCATGGCGCTCATGGTTTATAAAAGCGGCAGTATCTTTACCTCGGTGATTTTCCATATGCTGAATAATTCTCTGGCTGTGATTGCGGAATTTTATCCGGATCTGATTCTGAAAATTCCGATTATCGGATCCGCCGAACCGGGCGTGGGAGGTTACGCAATCATGTTTATAGCCGGTTCGGTTTTGCTGATGCTCGGGATACTGCTTTTCGGAATAACATTTCGTAAGCCGGTGAATGAAAATAATACGACGCAAAAGAGTGAATGAAAAAATTCACTCTTTTTTTTATTCCTTAAAGATTTTTTAAGAATTGAAGGGTTACCATGGGATCATAAGATGAAAGAAAAGGAGTGAACCCTATGTTTTTCAGGATGCTGAAAAAAGACATACTGTCGAAGAAGAGATTAACATGCATTCTTCTTTTATTTATGTGTCTTGCATCGATTCTGACCGTTTGCAGCGCAATTGTATTATATGCAAATACATTGGGCGTAAACAAAACCCTTAAGAAGGTTAATGCAGCCGAAGTATCCATCGTGTCCGAAAGAAGCTTAGACGGCATGAAAGAACGCCGCGAAGCAATTACGGACTGGTTATATGAGAACGAAAAAACGAACGATGTGGAAATCGGCGAATGCATTCACTTCCAATCCAATGCGGTGGATTACGCAGGCGTGGACGAACAGGATGATGTGATGCTTGCCACGAGAATCTATTACGGTTTTGACTGTTCCATGCAGCATAACAAAGTAACGGATATGGACGGAAATTTCCTGGACCTTCCTTACGGAACGGTAGCCATTCCGCAGTATGTAAACAAATCTTCCAAAGTCGGCATCGGCGATACGGTTTATATCACTTCGCAGATGGGAAACATCTATGAATTCAAAGTCGGAGCAATCACGAAAGATCCTGCCATGAACGGATGGTATCGCCTGTTTTTTAACAAAGAAGATTTTGAAGTGTTAAAGAACGATTCCCCGATCATTGACGATGTCTACATGGTGGATTTAACGGACGACAGTACGTTTGTGGATGAAACCGGAATCGTAAACGATTTCGTGTTAAAAGAAGAGCAGTTCGGAACACTCCTGCAAAGCATAACAAAGTCCGGGTACAACGATGATAAGGAAAGTTCGATTTTCTTAAACATCATGATGATTTTTACGGCGATTTTCATCGTGGCGATGGTTTTCATGACAATCAGTTTTACGATCAAAACAGCCATCAAGAGCGAAGAAAAAGAACTCGGTATGTTAAAAGCACTCGGCGTGGAGTCATTCTCCTTTAACTGGCTGTTTGCCGCCAAATACATTGCCTGCGCGGTCATATCGTTTGTAATCGGGTTCTTCGGAGGAATCCATCTGGCTGCCCTTGATTTAAAATACATCACCTACGGTCAGTTAAAACCGGACTGGCCCGAAATGATTGCGGTGGCTTTTCTTGCTTCGTTAATGAACCTTTTTCTGATTCTGTTCTTTGTGGGGATTTCGCTACGCAGAATGAAACGGATCAGCATCATGGACGTCATTTCCGGAGAGAACAGGGGAGAACGATTTAAAAAGCTGCCCGGATTCTTCTTACATAAAATGAAAAAGATAAACATTCCGTTCTATCTTGCCCTGACGGATCTGACCAACCGGATTAAGCGGTATTCCTTCCTGATTTTTGCCTATACCATGGGGATTTCGGCGATGCTTCTTTTGCTGGAGATGAATCATACCTCCAATAATGCATACTGGATTGAGCAGTACTGGGGACGCCGGCCGTTCGATTTTGCCCTGGATTTACCGGATGAGGTGATGGAGAGATATGTAGAAAGGGCAGGTTCGACGAAGCGTGCTTATGAGATCATCAACCGGGAAATCAAAGATGCCGGGATTCCCGCACATATTGACTATTTTAACTGGTCCATGGAGACAAAGGCCACTTTTGAAGGAAAAGATTATGTATGCTTCTTCCAGTTTGATTACCCTTACCGTGCAAACGGGAAACTGTATAAGGGTGTGAACCCGAAGCTTGAAAACGAAGTGATTATCGATGCTTATCATGCCGATCTTTACGGCATCGGGCTCGGGGATACCGTTTCCATTGAATACGAAAAAACCAATGAAGACGGAATTTCGTTTTCAAAAGTGAAAGAAGATTTTATCGTGGTCGGTATGGTGGACTGTCCGTCGGCACAGATGGAATTTATCATGTCGGATGCATTTAAGGGAGTGGCCAGATACGAAACCGTTCAGGACGGTGGACAGATTGATGCGCCGAAGAGCGAACATGAAAAATACATTGAAATGCTGCGTGACATGTACGGAAAAAACAGTGTTCGCAACCGCGAAGAGCAGGTAAAATATGCACTCGGCGGATACCGGACGGAATGGACCATGCTTTTATGGATTCTGCTTCCCCTGCTTGGCGTCATGATGATACTTGCCACCGTACTGTATCAAAGTGTCAATGTCATAGATGAAACTCCGGATATTGCGCTTCTAAAATGCAGCGGATTTTCAAATGGTACGGTAAAAGCCTGGCAGGTAATCCGGAGTATTTTAATTACCGGGATTTCGTCCGTGCTCGGAATAGTCATCCTGAATACGGTTTTATATTTCATGCTGCAGAAATTTTATTATCTTCTGGGAAGCATCGTGAATTATACACCGAACCGGAATATACTCGGATTCTATGTTCTGGCTCCTTTGGTGGTAATTACGGGACTTTCATTCGTAATCTATATCACTCTGCAGGGTGTGAAAAACATAGAACTTTGGAAACTGCGCGATAACTAGACGGAGGAGAACAAATGGCAACTACGGTACTGGAATCAAAAGAATTATGCAAAACATACATCGTCGACAAATATTCGAACAATGTACTGCAGAATGTGGATTTTAAACTGGAGGAAGGAGAATTTACCGCAATCATGGGTCCTTCCGGATCCGGCAAATCCACTCTGCTTTATACCTTAAGCGGGATGGATCAAATGACATCCGGCCGGGTGATTTTTGACGGAGAGGATCTGTCCGGAATGAATCATAAGCAGTTGACAGGCTTAAGACTTCATAAAATGGGATTTGTTTTTCAGCAGATGTATATGTTAAAGAAACTCTGCATCATGGATAATATTATTCTTCCGGGATATCAGGCGAATACGAAATCCAAAGACGAAATCAACGACAGGGCAAGAAAACTGATGCACAATCTTGGAATCGATGAAATCGCTTTGAATGAGATTTCGGAAGTGTCCGGCGGACAGCTTCAGCGAGCCTGTCTTTGCAGAGCACTGATCAATTCCCCGAAAATCCTGTTTGCGGATGAACCGACCGGAGCATTGAATTCCAAAGCCTCCGCGGAGGTAATGAAGGAACTTCGAAATGCCAACAAAGAAGGTACGACGATTCTTATGGTTACGCACTCCGAAAAGGTAGCGGCAAGTTCGGACAGAGTGGTATATCTGGTCGACGGAAACATTAAGGGAGAATTAAAACTCGGCAAACAGACCGATGAAGGCGAAACCGCGGTCAGGGAACGTAAATTAAAGAACTGGCTGGATGAGATGGGATGGTAGAAAAATGAAATCGAAAAGAATGCATAAAAGCAAACTGATATCGGCGGCGTTAATACTCACATCACTTACCCTTACTGCCTGCAATCCGGTGGGAACGATCAAATCAGGCCTTGATGCGCCGGTTCACCCGATCGGTAATTACGATACGAAAGAAGAAATGGTTTATTCCGATGCCGGTAAGATTGCCGGAGTCATAAATGAATTTGCAACCCCGGGCGGAATCTGCAAGGTTCGCTTAACCGATGCTTATTTCGACGTTACCCTGGATGAGGAGAATGCCACTCCTTATGAAGCGGGATATTCTTACGGAGTTGCCATAAATATGATGTATCCGGAATACACAAGCATACTGGAACCGTATCTTTTCGAAAATATCCTTGCGGCATTTCCGACGATCGAGGATGATTACACACCGGTTCAGATTCGTATGGAAGGGCTGTTTTCATCCCTGGACGAACATTACAGGGAAGAAATAAAAGGACTTGCAGACGGGCTTAATCTTACAAAGCACGGGATTCGTCCGGACGGAATTCTCAGTGTGGAAGAGCTGATGGTCGGACAGATGGTTCCGGATGCGCTCAGGCATACGGCCTGCTCCGGGCTTTCGCTCTGGGGAGAGAAGACGGATACGCATGATATGATTGCCGTGCGTTGCCTGGAATGGTCACTCGGAAGCGAGAATTCCATGTGTAAGGTCAATACCGTGCTTCATATAAAGAATCACGAAAAGAGTATTACAAGCATCGGTTTTCTGGGACTGTTTGATGTAATATCCGGAGTCAGCGACGACGGAGTGATGGCTGCAATGATAGACCAGTACACCGAACAGGCCTTTGAGTATGAAGGTAAAACCTGTTACAGCTTCGCAATTCGAAAAGCCCTGGAAGAATATACGACCGCAAAGGATGTTGCATCATACATGGTAAAGAATTCCGGCAATTTTACAATCAGTCACAATGTCATGGTAACGGACGGAAAAGAATCCTATTGTGCGGAGGATATCTGCGAATCGGCCAGACTTGCGGGAAAAGGATTTCCTTTGCTACGTGACTCTAATACGCCGATTTTTCGGGAATTATCCTGGGACAGTCCGGACAGTCTGTGCATCGTCAATGCAACCCTGACAAGAGGCAATTTCGATGCCATGAGCGGTGTTTCCAACAATGTGGTACGCTTTGAGAAATACAACAAATGGGTGAAAGAGACGCCTTCCTTTACGGTAAAAGCCGTAAAAGACATGATGACGCAGGAGATTGTTGAGACCGATTTAAACGGAATTCCGGTTGTTCAGAATGTCCACCGAGACAATTTGACACAGATGATTATTATAGATTATCATTCAGGTAGTGTTCAGGTTGCCTTCACGGGACCCGAAGGAGTGGTGGATAAACCTCTCTTTTACGAGGTTGTAAAGATTCCTCCGATCTCCGTAAAGGAAAGATAAGACGGATGTGATGTATGGATATACTTCTTGTTGAAGATAACGAAGAATTGGGACAGCTGATTTACGATTTTCTGCAAAGTTCCGGCTATTCGGCAGACTGGGTGAAGTCTGCCGAAGATGCACTTTTAAAGGTTTCTTCGGACAATTACAGACTCCTGCTTTTAGATGTCATGCTTCCGGGGCAGGACGGTTTTTCCGCGCTTGCACGAATCAGAAAGGATCATAACATGCCGGTTCTGATGATGAGTGCCAGAACCGATGACGACAGTAAAATTCTCGGAATGGAGACAGGTGCTGACGATTATATCGAAAAGCCTTTTTCCGTTCCTGTTTTGTTGTCCAAAATCAAGGCGCTTTTAAGGCGCGCTTATCCGGATCATGAAAACAATTGTTTGACGTATCGGAATCTTCGCGTTGATGTCGGCGCAAGAAAGGTGACGAAGGACGGAACGATGATTGATGTAGCCGGAAAGGAATTCGATATTCTGGTTTACCTGATGCAGCATAAGGACCGTGTTGTCGATAAAAACGAGCTCTTTGACGAAGTCTGGGGCTGTTATTCCGATACGGAAATGAGTTCCTTAAACGTTTATATCCGCTGGCTTCGGGAAAAAATCGAAACCGACCCGAAGGAACCGGAGTTTATTAAAACAATCTGGCGTGTCGGATATAAGTTCGGAGAGTAACCTGAAATATGAAGCAGTTTAGAAGACTCGTTATCTTTACAATTATATATTTTGCGATCTGCCTCGTTTTAATCCGGGTAGCCGGACATGCGCTTTCCGGGAAGGAGACGAATAACCGTACCGCTTTTATGAACCGTATGACGGCGCAGATTCGTGAAACGAAAAGCACCGATATTACCGAGGTTTCCAAGGATTTTAAAAAAAGCGATGTAACGGATGACATTGAAGTTTTTTATACCGAAGAGGGCGGGCTTTTAGCTTCTTTGGGAGGAGGAAACAACTCCTACCTCTGGCCGCTTGCGGACGGGGACGGAAATACAGAAGGATATGTTTTGTTTTCCTATGATTCCAAGGCAAATTACCGGCTGATTCTTCTTGCTTATCTTGCCGCTTGTGCCTGTATCCTTCCTTTCGTCGGTGTTCTGATTTATTTTTATCACAATATCTTAAAACCGTTTCGGGAGTTCTCGGAATATCCCGAAAAGCTTTCCAAAGGTCTTACCACGGACAATCTGCCGGAAACAAAGAATCGCTTTTTCGGCAAATATGTCTGGGGCATGAATATGTTGAATGACAAACTGGAAGCCGACCGTAAGCAGATTGACAGACTTTTGTATGACCGCAAACAGTTTATTTCAACCCTGGCGCACGGAATCAAAACGCCGGTTGCAAACATCAAGCTGTATTCCGAAGCAATCGAAACGGGCCTTTACAGAGGCGGGAAGGCGGATGAAAAGGATGCAGAAATTGCCTGTAAAATCAGTAAAAATGCAGACGATATCGCAAACTTAGTCGGCGGAATTTTAAACGATCCGGGTTCCCTTCGGACATCGTTTACGCCGTCTTTCGGGAATTTTTACTTAGAGGACGTAAAAACAAGACTTTGTGAGGACTTCGAAAACCGCTTAAAGGTCAAGGATATCCCGTTTGAAGTAAGCATTTTTGGAAATCCGGTCGTGGTAAGCGATTTTGAGGCAATTATGCGGTGTCTTACGCAGCTTATGGAGAATGCCATCAAATACGGAGACGGAACAGGGATTTTTGTAAGGCTTTACCGGCAGGACGATTTTACCTTCTTTTCCGTATGCAATAACGGTGTTTCCCTAACGGAAAGCGAGATCCCTCTTGTGTTTAACTGTTATTTCAGAGGAAGCAACGCTGAAGGGAAGGAAGGCAGCGGAATCGGTCTGTATGAGGCCAAATCCGTGGCAAAGGCACTGGGAGGAGACATGATGATGAAGGCTAAGGAGTCTCAGACGGAAGTAATTCTTTACATTCCGGACAAATAATTCTTGCAAAAGTCACAATGCTGTGATAGTATAGCAATGTTGCATTAAGTAAAGAGATGGTCCGCTGTAACTTAAGTTTCAAGAACATCCGATGAAATAGGAGGCAAAGAAATGAGCGAAATTATCAAAGAACTCGAAAAAGAGCAGTTAAAAAGCGAAGTGCCCCAGTTTAACGTTGGAGATACCGTAAAGGTACACGGACGTATCAAAGAGGGTAACCGCGAAAGAGTACAGATCTTCGAAGGAACCGTAATCAAGATTCAGGGTGGTTCCAACCGTCAGACTTTCACAGTAAGAAAGACTTCCAACGGTGTAGGCGTAGAGAAGACCTGGCCGATCCATTCTCCCAACGTGGTTAAGGTTGAAGTGGTTCGTCTCGGTAAGGTAAGACGTGCAAAACTGAACTACTTAAGAGACCGTGTCGGCAAGAAGGCAAAGGTAAAAGAAAAAGTTACCGGCTGATACTAGAAATTGTATGTAAAAACAAATCAAAAGGTGGATGTTGTGTCCACCTTTTTTTGTTGAAAAATAAAGGGAAAATAGGGTTGAAAAGGGTTGCGATTTCGCATAAAATATAGATTCGAGATACTCTTGATATCTGTGTCTTTTTTGCGCGAAAAAATAAGAAATACCGAGGGAAGAAAGCAAATGAGGTTTATGCAGTGGAAACGTTTTTTCAAAGTCGTTTGTATGCTTGCTTTCTTTGGAATTCTTTTCTTTGGAGCGCAGCGGCTTTTAGTTCCGAAATACCAGGAAGGAATCCGAGAGGGTTCCATGGTGGAGGAGTTCTATAAAGAGCAGAACAAAGACTTTGACGTGGTTTTCGTCGGAAACTGCGAGGTGTATTCCACATACAGTCCCGTCGTTTTGTGGGAGGAATACGGAATTCATTCCTATATTCGCGGAAGTGCGGAGCAGTATATGCCGCAGACTTACTACCTGACGAAAGAAACGTTAAAATACGACACCCCGAAGGTGATTGTATTCAATGTTCTTTCCCTGCTTTACGATGAGGCCCGGACCGAAACCTACAACCGCATGACGATGGACGGAATGAAGAATTCTTCCCTGAAATACGATTGCATCCGCGCATCGATGATGGAAGACGAAACCCTGGAAAGTTATGTATTTCCGATTCTTCGTTTTCATACACGCTGGAAAGACATAGACCGAACCGATATCGAACATTTCCTGAAAAAGGATCCCGTTACGCACAACGGATACTATATGCGCGTCGACACAAAAGGAGTCGAATTCCTTCCGGACGCCAAACCGCTTGCGGACCCGGCGTTTCCCGAAAAGTCGATGGAATATTTAGACGGCATCCGGCAGCTTTGCGAAGAAAACGGCATATCGTTACTTTTGGTAAAAGCTCCGAGTGTTTATCCGTACTGGTATGAGGAATGGGACGAAAATGTCTGCAGATATGCAGACGAACACAATCTTCATTACATCAGTCTTTTGGACCATGCGGAAGAAATCGGGATTGATTATCAGACAGATACTTTTGACGGAGGCATTCATATGAATCTCTCCGGCGCCGAGAAATGTTCTTATTTCCTCGGAGCGAAACTTCAGGAAATTTACGACGTACCGAACCGTCGCGGGGAAGAAGAACTCGAAACAATCTGGAAAGAAAAGATTCAAAGATATTATGATGATATCGCTGCGCAAAGAGAACTTTACGGAATTGAATAAAAGCGGCGAGGGAACACTGTCGGAAATTCCCGAAAGCAAACCCGATACCGTTACCGCCGATCCGTTCGAATCGCTTGCAAAGACCTGCAGGAAAGTACATTTCCTCATTCCTCTGCTTGCCGTATTCGGAGTAGCTTATTTTGTGCTTTTGGCGTTTTTGCTTTACCGGGATTACAACAGCCGTATTTACCCTCACTGTGTGATGGAGGCAGGCGATTTTACCTTTGAAGCGGATGACTTTTTAAAGAATCCCGAGAAGACGGTTACGTTTGACGACGGATTTGTAAAAAGCAGCATTGATACGAAGACTCCGGGCGATTATCCCGTACGGTTAAAATCGGGACCGTTTCGTTACAATGCGGTACTGACGGTAGAAGATACCGTTGCCCCGCAGGGACTGGTACATGCTGTAAGCCTGGAATTCGGAGAATCCGCAAAGGCGGAAGATTTTGTCAAATCGTCCTATGATGTGGAAGAAGTTTCCGTACGGTTTGAGGAAGATCCCGATTTTGAAATCTGCGGCACCAGGGATGTGAATATTGTTTTCTATGATCCTGCAGGAAACGAAACGGTAAAGACGGCGGTTTTATCCGTATGTCCTTTTAAGAAAGAGATTACCTGGGAGGCCGGGGAGGAGTTTCCTTCCGTGGAGGCCTTTGAGGTAGACGGATATTCCAAATTCGCGAAGAAAAACGCTGCAGGTTCCGAAGCGGTCATGCTTACGGATTTCGAAGGAATCGATGTATCTTCCCTTGGTTCCTATGACGTGGCGATTGAAATAAAAGGCGATGTGTACCATTCCAAAATGGAACTTGTGGATACCGTAAAGCCTGAGGCCGTTGCCAAAGATTTTAAGGGCTTTGTAACCAGCGTAATTTCCCCGCAGGCCTTTGTGAAAGAGGCGAAGGATGCGACGGAACTGACCTATGAATTCGTAGGTACACCCGATTTTAAACAGGAGGGAACCGTACCCGTAACGGTGAAAATCACCGACTGCGGAGGCAACAGCACCGAAATCACCGCGAAAGCGGTTCTGGCCGTTGACAAGGTAGCGCCCGTCATTCGCGGCGTACACAATATTTTTTCCCTCGAAGGCCGTACCATCAGTTATAAAACCGGCGTATCCGTTACCGACAACTGCGATAAGGACATTTCGTTCAGCGTGGATTCTTCCGCAGTGGATTACAAGACGGCGGGAGTCTATCCGATTGTTTATACCGCAACGGACCGTGCCGGCAACACGGTTAAGGCAAAGGCTACCGTTACCGTATCCAAAGAGATGTATACGCAGGCACAGATTGATGATCTTGCCGACAAGGTTTTAGCCAAAATTCTGACACCCGGCATGTCTGATATGGATAAGCTGACAAAAATCTACTACTGGGTACGCAACAATACCAGATATCAGCATGCAACGAATCACAGCGATTATCTGAAAGCGGCTTACACCGGATTTACGACCCATACCGGGGACTGCTATGTATATGCTTCCCAGTCGAAAGCACTGTTAGACCGCGCCGGAATCAAAAATATGATGATTGATACCTATCCTCTTCGTGATATCCATTTCTGGAATCTTGTGGATATCGGAGAAGGCTGGAGACATTTTGATACCGTGCCCAGACAGGCCGGTGGTATCTTCCTTTACTGGGACGATGCCACGATTACGGCATATTCGAACGCGCATGGAAATTCGCATATTTATGACAGAAACCGTTTCCCGGCCATTCCGTAGGGATTAAAACAGGTATTAATAGAAATAAATAATAGATAAGAGGAATTACATTATGAAACGTTTTTTAATCAGTGTAAGTGCACTTCTTTTAATGTTATCTGTTGTCGGATGCAATCAGGCTCCCGCAACGGAAGAAGTGAAGAGAATTGACGGCGAGAAGAGCGTCAATGCTACCGAAAACGATACCAGAACGGAAGAGAAGGTTGAAAAAACCGAAGAGAAGAAGGATTTTCAGTTTCCGATTCAGACCGATAAGGGCGAAATCAAACTTGCAATCCGTATGCCGTTAGATGAAGTAATCGGATTAATCGGAGAACCTTCCGACAGTTTTGAAGCACCCAGCTGTGCTTCCGACATTAAGGATACCGTATATGATTACGATCATTACGAAATCTGGTTTTCTTCCTATCCGGACGGTGATATTTTAACATCCATCACCTTCAAGGATGATATTCCCGCAACGGAAGAAGGTTTATCCATCGGCTCAAGCAAGGAGAAAATGGAAGAACTTTACGGAACCGATTACGAAGTCATGGGAAAAGAGTTTATTTACCGCGCAGGCGGCATGAGCCTTCATTTCCAGATTACGAACAATCAGGTTTCCTATGTTTCCTATAACATTGATTTGGATTAATTCAACACATGTATTCCGATAGTTCAAAGCGTAAAAGAGGCCTTCATTTTTATCGCAAAAAGATAAAAATCAAAAAAGGCCTTTTTTCTGAGATAATCGAATATATTGCAATCACGGTAATCGTTACTTTTCTGGCCGTTGTGCTTACCTGGCTTTTTGCCCTTCGTATTCCCATGGTGGGAGAAAGTATGGAACCGGTTTTGGAAAGCTCGCAGGAGGTCTGTATCGACAGACTGACCTATGTGATTTTCAGTCCGAAAAGAGGCGACGTGGTTGCATTTCTTCCGAAAGGAAACGAGAAATCGCATTATTACATAAAGCGTGTTATCGGACTTCCTGGAGAAACGATAGAAATAAAAGGCGGGCACATTTATATCGACGGCGTTTTATACGAGGATCCGTATGCCGTGGATGCAACCGCGGATGCGGGAATCTGTGCGAATCCGCTTGTACTTAAGGACGAAGAATATTTTGTACTCGGCGATAACAGGGAGTATTCGGAGGATTCGAGATCCGGAAACATCGGTCCGGTATCCAAAGAATTTATCTACGGAAAAGTCTGGTATAAAAGAAAAACCGCCGACCGTAAGGGTGGATTTGTAAGGAAATAAGATGAATATACAGTGGTACCCCGGCCATATGACCAAAGCGGTCCGGATGATGGAAGAGAATATGAAACTGATTGATCTTGTAATTGAGTTAATCGATGCAAGAATACCGGTTTCTTCGAGAAATCCCGACATTGACAGACTGGCCGGAAATAAAATGCGGCTTGTGATTTTAAACAAATCCGATCTTGCCGATGAAAAAGAGAATAAAAAATGGATCCGGTATTTTGAAGAAAGAAAGATTGCCGCGATCTGTTACAATTCAAAGTCCCGTGACGGAATCGGAGCCTTAAACAGAAAACTCGAAGAAGTCTGCAAAGAAAAGAAAGAGCGGGATCGAAAACGCGGAATTATCAACCGTTCCGTGAAAGCCATGATTGTCGGGATTCCGAATGTCGGCAAATCGACATTTATCAATAATCTTGCAAAACGGAATGCTGCCGTGGTCGGAAACAAACCCGGAGTGACAAAGGGAAAACAGTGGATTCGGATCGGAAAAGAACTGGATTTACTCGATACTCCCGGAATTCTGTGGCCGAAGTTCGAAGATAACTTTATCGGCATGCACATCGGATATATCGGTTCGATCAACGATGAAATCATTTCGCTCGAAGAACTGTCAACGGAGTTAATCAAAGAACTTCGAAACGTTTCGCCGGATGCGCTTAAAAACCGCTACGGAGAAACCATTTCGGAGGATCTTTCCGCACCGGAAGTGCTCGAGGCGATTGCCGTTGCCAGAAAGTGTTATAAAAAAGGCGAGGTGCCGGATTTAAAGAAGGCTGCGGATCTATTTCTGGATGATTTCAGAAGCGGAAAACTCGGCCGTATCACGCTTGAGGACGCGCCGGAGAATTCAAAAGTAAATTCTGAGCCGGTAAGCGGCAACTGAAGTTAAGTACAGTAAATTCTGCATATACGGCAAGGATCAATCGAAAGTATATATTTCAAAAACAGAAAGAAGAAAGAATCGTGTCAGAAAATTACGAAACAGATAAGGACGAAGTATCCAAAACAGAAGAATCAAAAAATGAGGAAAGCAAAAGCGAAGGAAAGCGTAAGTTAAAACCTTTCTGGAAAGATGCAATTGAACTGGTAATCTATTTTCTCATCGTGCTCGGCATTTCCGTTTTCATCGTTTTATTTGTCGGACAGCGTACGATTGTGGAAGGTACCAGTATGAATCCGACCTTAAACGACAAGGACAATCTGATTGTCGATAAAATCACCTATCGTTTCAACGACCCGCAGCGCTTTGATGTCATCGTCTTTCCTTATCAGCACAAGAAACACACATATTACATCAAGCGTATCATCGGACTTCCCGGAGAAACCGTTTTAATCGACAGAGACGGAAACATCTATATCAACGATCAGATCCTGAATGAAGATTACGGAAACGAAGTGATTCTCGATCCGGGACGTGCGGAAGAGAAAATAGTGCTTGGAGAAGATGAGTATTTTGTTCTGGGCGATAACCGGAACAATTCCTCGGACAGCCGTGATTACATGGTCGGAAACATCAAAAGGAAAGATTTTATCGGCCGTGCCTGGTTACGTATTTTCCCCTTTAAGGACTTCGGACTTGTTCCTCACGGAGACAAAGAAAAATAATGCAAAACTAGGCGGAAACAGAATACAGTTTATGAAAGCCATATCCGAAATTACAAAAGAATATAAAAGTTTAACGACCGTTCCCGAATGGGAGCAGTTCATCGATGCTTACAGCAGCGATGAAAGAGAAGGTGTCTGCAAGCTTACTGTTAAAGCGAGGAAATCCATCGGCGATTATCGCGCGGAAGTTGCACGTACAGAAGCAATGAAGTTCTACGAAAGACAGTATGAGGATTTGGGCTTTATCTGCGGAATCGATGAAGTCGGCCGCGGACCGCTTGCGGGACCCGTGTATGCGGCGGCAGTGGTTCTTCCGAAAGACAGTCCGATCCTTTATTTAAACGACTCGAAGAAGCTTACCGCAAAAAAGCGCGAGGAGCTTTACGATATTATTTTAAAAGAGGCGGTAAGTGTCGGAATCGGATTTCGGTCTCATGAAAGAATCGATGAAATCAATATTCTGCAGGCAACATTCGAAGCCATGCGGGATGCCGTTTCGAATCTGAGCGTAAAACCGGCCGTTTTATTAAACGATGCCGTGACGATTCCCGGCATATCCATAAAACAGGTGCCGATTATCAAAGGCGATGCCAAAAGCGTTTCCATTGCGGCCGCCAGCATTGTGGCGAAGGTTACAAGGGACAGGCTGATGGAAGAATACGACCAAAAATACCCGGGGTATGATTTTGCCTCCAACAAAGGATACGGAAGCGAAAGTCATATTAAGGCCTTAAAAGAAATCGGTCCCTGTGAAATCCATCGAAGAACGTTTATCAAGAATTTTATTTAACGAAAAAGAAGTCGTTTTTTAAGATAAAGTTTCATTTCATGGCAGAAAGGACTTTGCTTGAACAAACGAAAAGTGGGCGATGAATATGAAATCATGGCCCGTAATTATCTGGAAAAACAGGGAATTAAAATCCTTAAAAAGAATTACAGAAACCGCTTCGGAGAAATCGATTTAATCGGTTCGGACGGGAAAACCCTTATTTTTTTTGAAGTAAAATACCGGAAAAACAAAACCGCCGGATATGCGGAAGAAGCGGTAGGAATAAAAAAACAACATATGATCTGCCGGATTTCCGATTTTTACCGGCTTGAGCATCGCATTTACGATACGACACCTGTGCGGTATGACGTGATTGCCGTCAACGAATCCGAAATCCGATGGATTCAAAACGCATTTCCGTACATCTAAGAAATTTGATTTTCGGTGTGATTTTATGTAGAATAGAAAAAGTTTAGGAAACGGAGTAATAAAGATGACTATTTTTGACGAATTAAAAGCAAGAGGCCTGCTTGCCCAGCTTACGGACGAAGAGGCCATTAAGGAATTAATCAACAACGGAAAAGCAACCTTTTACATCGGTTTCGATCCGACGGCGGACAGCCTTCATGTCGGACATTTTATGGCTCTTTGCCTGATGAAGAGA
>DLBG01000125.1 GCA_002494135.1 Lachnospiraceae bacterium UBA7027 | reverse complement strand
CCGATTCCGGTAATCGTCAGATTTTGCTGCATCAGTATCATCCGAATTTTCACGGACTGAAAGCCCAGTACCTTCATGGTGGCAATTTCGCGGATCTTCTCCGCATAGGAAAGAACACCGAGATTATACAATACCACGACTCCCATGATGACCGCCATCACGATCAGAATACCCGTAATCGCATATCCGGTCGAGTGAGAAGCAATCAGGATATCCTTCAGGCTCTGCCTGTCATTTACGGCCACAATTTCAGGTCTTGACTGAAGTTCTTTCGGAACACTCATCATGGTGTAAACAATGCTGGGGCGAAATTCTCCCCTGACTTCTTCGAATGCGGCACGGCTTAAAAGGATTCCCTGATCCGTTGCCTGTCTGATAAATCCAGAAACCCTGGCTGTATATGTTTCCCTGTCTCCCGGAATTCTCCAGGAAATCTCGTCACCAATCTGAAGGTTCAGATTTTCCGCCGTTTTTGTGGTAACCAAAACTCCGCTTTTCGGAATCTCCATGTAGGATAACTTTTCATCCATGATGCGATACAGATTTCCCTCATCCACAACCATTAAGAAACGGATATACTCCTGATCTTTGGTATATAAGGTTACGTTATCAAACTGAACCATCTGTCCGTGATACTCTTTGGCATAATCGCTGATCGTTCCGTATCCGACACTGTCTTCGAAGGTAATCTTGCCATTCGCCAGAATCAAATCGTCATACATCCAGTCAACCTGTTCTTCCATGCATTCATAGAATCCCACCGCTGCGAAGAGCAACATCGAACAAACCATTACACCGAATACGGAAAGAAGTGTCCTTAACTTATTCTTTCTGATATCCCTGATATTCCATCTCGTTCCGAAAGCAAGCATTTTCCAGATCGGTGTCTTTTCGAAAAATCCGCTTCCCACTCCTTTGGGTGCTTCCGGTCTTAAAATGTCGGACGCATTTTCCCTAAGCAACCGCCTTGTACAGTAAAATGTAATTAATACACACAATCCGACTGCAATGAAAGCCATATATACGCTCTTAAACGAAAGCTGGATGCGCATATAAGGATTCTGGTAATAGTACAGTGTTAAATCGGTTAAATACGTACCGAGTAAGTAATCTCCCAGGAAAATTCCGAGAACCGCAGCCACTGCGGAAATCACGAATGAATATGAAAGATAATGCAGTGTAATGGTTTTTCTGGAAAAACCAAGGGCTTTTAAGGTTCCGATCTGCGTTCTTTGTTTCGAGGTCAGTCTGGTCATTGTACTGACAATTCCGAGACAGGCTACAGCAAGGAAAATCGTTGGAAATACGGTTGCAAGAACATCGGTTGAATTCAGTGATCCGACGTAAAGATGATACAGTTCATCTTCTGTTTTGGTCTTGACGACAACATTCCGGTTGTCGATTTTCTCCGCCACTTCATCCCGCATGATTTCCATGGTACGAATATCCGCATCGGTAAGACTTTCACTCTGTCCCTTTACATCGGCAAGGTCCACAATCATCTGATCGAAATATACCTCTCCGGGTGCCTGGGAAATATCCATAATCAGGAAAGTATGCTCGCCGTAAACCGGCTCCGGATAAGTATCGTTCGGAACATAGTACAGATATTCCGGGCAGTACCCGATGCCCCTTACCGTTTCCTTAAAATTCACATTTTCCGTTTGTATGGTAATGACATCGCCGACATGAATTCCAAGCGGTTTTGCAAACTGCTCTTCCACCCAGACGCCCTCCGCACCCGGAATGAATTCCTCGCCCTCGGAAATCAGCATCGAACTGACATCGTTTTTGTCGATATAACTGATCACGGCAAGATAATCGGTTCCGCTTAAATTCACCTTTCCGGCACCATGACGGATTCCGTTTACGCTTTTTACGCCTTCCGTATTCTCAAGCATCGAAATCAGGGAGGCATTGAAAACGTCTCCCTGAATATCCAGATCCTTAAAATTCGTATCGGAAAAATACTCGTCAATCGAATATCTCTCACCGGTTGAATCCCCGTCAAAACCGCCTACTACGAAGAGAGCAAAAAAAGTCATAACGAAAATTGCAAGGAACTGAACCGCATTCTGTTTTAAATCTCTTAAAACTTTACGAAACAGCATATTCTCTCCGGTTTATTTTGCGCTCTTACGTGTTCCGATTTCCTCCTCCGTAATCGGGGAAGTAATGACTTCTTCTCCCTCTTTAAGACCGGACAGAATTTCGACTTTCCCGTTTCCCTTCAGTCCGGCTTTTATATTCTTTCGTTCCACCTGACCATTTTTTAAAACATAGGCATAATCGCCTTCATCATCCGTGTATATGCCTTTGCTGTCAACAACCAGCGCATCGTCTTTTGAACCGATCAGAATCGAAACCTCCGCCTCCAGTCCGATGATGGGTTTAAAATTTTTGTCACTGAAAACAACCGTTACCTTTACTTTTGGTTTCCCGGATGCATCGGGTTCTGCTACTGCGGCAATGCTTTCCACTGTACCTTCGTAGGTTTCTCCCGCAAATGCAATCGTTGCTTTCTGACCTTCTTCAATAAGGCCGATATCATATTTCGAAATCATAACTGTTGCTTTGTAACCGCGGTCCGGCTGAATCACAAATAAAGGTTCCCCTGCTTCGACCATAGCACCTGCATCCACAAGGCGCTCGATAATCGTTCCGCCAACCCCGGTCGGAACTCCGCGTTTTGCAATCTCTAAGTTTCTTAGCGCACGCATTTCTTCAATTTCAGCCATCAGTACGGAATCCGCATACTGATCGATCGCCGCCTGTGGCAGAACCGCCTGCTTCGCTGCCAGAAACCGTTCAAAATTCTGAGACCAGTAATGATCCACAAAATCCATTTCTCTTACTATGGCAAGATAGAGTTTGTACTCATCCGCTGTAAGTGCGCTTACATTAAATCCCGCCGCAACGGCACGATTCTCTTTAATCTTCTTTTCCAAATCCTCCACTTCCGCTTTTACTTTTTTCACTGCTTCTTCATCTGTGGGATCAAGTGCTTCGAGGCGTGCCTGTGCCGTCTGTAATTGTGTGGTAAGCGAAGTCAGGTTGGCATCCAGACTCTGAAGGGAATATGTAATATCCCGGTTGTTGTTTTCCTGTTTTGCCACAAGCTGATCTCTGCGGTCTGCAAGATCTTTATAAGCATTCCTGTTTGCTTCCTCTTCCGCTTTGGCGGTGTTCATCATCTGAATGTATTCGTTATTTTTCTTAACCGCCGCATCGAATCCATCCTGCGCATATTTCTTATTCAGTTCTGCCTGCTTTACATTTTCTTCGAAAGACTGAAGTTCGAATTTGACAAGAATTTCATCGGAAGAGACATAACCGCTCTTCATCCCTTCCACTTCGGATATTTTTCCGGATACGGGTGCGTAAACGGTTATGGTATCATCCGCCGCTATATTGCCGACCTCGCTGACATTCTGGCTTATACTGCCTTTTTCGACCTTTGCCACTTCAACCGATTTGGGAAAAAAGAGCAGCACGCATGCCACTATGGCAGCAATCAGTACAAGAACACCTATTATGATCCCCACAATCAGTCCTTTCTTCTTTTTCTTTCCCGTGCTTTCGATTTTCATTTTCTCTTCCCCCTACCAGTTGATTTCATCCGCATCCTTTGGATGCTCGTTCAAAAAAATATCTTCAACGGTTCCGTTTTTCACATAAATCACTTTATCCGCAATATCAGCAAACAAAGCATTATGCGTAACCATAACCACCGTTCTTCCGTCATCCCTGCTCTGTGATTGTAACAATTTTAAAATTTCCTTACCGGTGTTGGTATCCAGCGCCCCGGTGGGCTCGTCACAAAGTAAAAGTCTCGGCTTTTTGGCAATGGCTCTTGCTATGGAAACACGCTGCTGTTGTCCTCCTGACATCTGAGACGGAAAATTATTAAGCCGGTCTCCCAGTCCCACACGCTCCAGTGCTTCTTTCGGATCCATAATATCGATACCGAGTTCACTCATCAGGGAAACATTTTCCACCGCAGTAAGTGTGGGAATCAGATTATAAAACTGAAAGATGATGCCAACATCCACCGCGCGAAACTCTCCGAGTTCCTTATCGTTCAGGGCGGTCACTTCTTTCTCTCCGAATGTGATCCTTCCGGATGTTGCCGCATCCAGTCCGCCCAGCATGTTTAAAAGGGTACTCTTACCCGCTCCGGAGGGACCTAAAATGACAACCATTTCTCCTTCGTCAATGGTCAGGTTCACATCATGCAGCGCTTCGTATATGATGTCACCGGTATGATAGATTTTACCCACATTTTCAAATGTGATTAATGTTCCCATTTCATTTGCTCCCAGCTTCAGCTTTCCGGAAATTCTTATATTTTCCTGTAGTAATACGTCTGTCCTTCGGTTGTTCGGCATCCGCAGGAATTGCCCAGCTTTTTCCGAATTTTACCGCTCCATCGATTCGGCCGCTTACACACATCTCCTGAATTGTACGAACTTTCAGATTCCATTTCATTCCTGCTTCTTTTACCGTGATATAGTTCTCAATCATTCTCTCTCCTTTTGCTGTTCCCTTTATTCTGTTCCTATAAAAGCATCCATCATAAAATTTCCCCATGTCTCATTTCCCGTATGCCTCTGTCCCACACAGGTGAAATGGCTCTTTGCCTGTAACTTCATAATCAATTCCTACCTTCGACAGCTCGTCTAAGAATATATCCGTAAACTTTTCAGAAGGGAAGGTTCGTGCGATACACAAAAAGAAATAGTGATTGATGCAGGTGATCTCGCATAAAACATCCGCCACACCGGGCTCTGCCAGCATATACAGCTCATCAATATACGGATCAAGCGGGCCGAAAGACCTGCTGTTAGCATAGGATATTGAAATACTCCATCTGAGGCTTCCTGCGGATTTGGCAATCATTCCAAGCTTCATTTCGAGCGGCACCTGATTAAGTTTGGCAAATGTTGCCTTTCTCTGCTTCATTGCCCATAGAGAATTCTCCAAAGAAGCTTGCAGCATCAGCTGTCCCCGGGCTATGGTGCAACTTTTGGCAATATCCTTAAGCGACCTGTCTTTCGCAAAATCCAGTTCTATGACATTTGCAAACAGACGGTAATTGTCATAATTGCCGAGCATGGCCTTGTGATCAACGGCTATGGAAACGCTGACTGTCTTATCGCTTGCAGGATCATAGCGTCGAACCGCCCTTGCAAACATCACAGCCAGAAAAGTATTGGGACTCCCGTCGTAATCTCTGCAATACTGCATCATCTGCGACTCCGGGATTTTAACAAATGTCGCAAACGGATCTTTAAGCGTACCATCACCAAACCTGTAGAAATCAGTTATAGTCTCCTTGGTATACATAGGAGCTTCCGCCCCGTCTATATCAAGTTCTTCAAAGGGATTTCCTGTCTCCGACAGCGGTATCTTATCCCCCGGAAGACGAAAGCCTTCCCGGTCAAAAGAAATGCCATACCTGCGCGACAGGTATAAAAACAAAGTGCTCTTTACATACGGTAAAACACCCGCTCCATCCGTCAGGGAGTGCGAAATCTCAAAAGCCAGTTTTCTGTCTTCAAACTTCCAGGCTGCCATGTGAAAATTGGACTCCTTCGAATTCAACCTGATTGGCTCCCAGGTGTTTCGAATCGTCATAGGAAGCGAATTGTCCTCTGCTTTCAGATCATTTCCGAAGGGAACTGCCTTAACATAAAAGTATGGAAATCTTGCCCTCAGATCTTCCACAACGTTTCGAAGGATATCTCCGTCAACAGACTCCTTTAAAACGATGCACACTCCCATGGTATTAGGATGTTCCGGTGTAGACATATAAAGCATTGGTTCATAGAATTCAGCCATCTTGAATTCCTCCCGGCATGTATTCTTTCGTAACTTTCAATCCTGCCTCTTTTACCGTAGCAAAATAAAAAAGCATCGGCTGTTCCAGCGATGCTTGTCTTAATTTGCAGCTGGCTACCATTCTCTAAATATGAGGTAAGGTCCTAAAGCTTTGCGTCATAATCTTTCGATTATTTTGCCAAAAATATTATAAAATAATTATATGCGCAATAACGCGGAATGTCAATTCATGTTTTGTTCGTTTCTTTCGTGAAAAAGGTTGAATACACAAGTCCGAATCATTCTCACCGTCTACTGCGGACCGTAGTATTTCATGCAAAGCATCGTAATATCGTCAAACTGCTCAGCGTCACCGACGAATTCGTTAATTCCATCCATCACGTTTAATATGACGCCTTTCGGGGAAACGCCGGGATTACGGTTTAATGTATTTAACATACGCTCCGTTCCGAAAAGTTCTTCTTTGGAATTTGTGGCTTCCGCAACTCCGTCCGTATAGACAAACAGACTGTCCCCGGGAGATAACTTAAATTCGTGTTCCTTAAAATTGATTCCCTCCATGGTTGCAACTGCCGGAGAATGACGATACGTAATCAGTTCAAATTTACCGTCCGCACGGCAGATTGCGGGATGCTCATGTCCTGCATTCGTGGCAATTCCTTTTCCCGTTGATATTTCAACAACAGCCAGCCAGACCGTAACGAATAAATTCGTTTCATTTCCTTCGCAAAGCTGGTCGTTTACTTTCCTAAGCGTCTCACCCGGGCTTTCGCCGTTTTGCATATGCGTTTTTATAAGTACTCTGGAAATCATCATAAAAAGTGCCGCAGGAACGCCTTTTCCGGATACATCGGCCATGACTAAAACCATGTGGTCCTCATCCATCAAAAAGAAATCATAAAAATCCCCACCCACCTCTTTCGCGGGAACCATCTGTGCGTAAATATCGAATTCGTCTCTTTGCGGGAAAGCCGGAAAAAGTCTGGGCAGCTGACTTGCCTGAATGTCCGTTGCCATGTTCAGCTCCGTTTCGATCCGTGAGGACTTTTCCTGCTGTTTTTCATATTTTTCCAAAAGATCTCCGGTAATCACGCCGGCTAAGAAATTTGCCGAAATCACTGTCGCCAGAATAATCAGCTGGATATCATTGGTAAATGACTGAATGACGATGGCTAAAAGCGGCAAAATAATATAGATCCAAAATGCAAGTTTTACGCGCTTGCTGATATTTTTCCGGTAATGAAAAAGAAGAATAATATCAACAAAAAGCATGAACATAATTGCAAGATTGGAAAATATATATGTCCCCGACCGGTGATAGACATTCATCTCATCGAAGTAATAACAAAAATCGGTGAACTGGGACACAAGAATAATAACCGTATGAATTCCCAAAAGTGCGTGAACAATCCATGAAAAGGTTTTTTCCGCTTTTCCCGTCTTCGCAGCATAAATAATCAGCAGGGAAAACAGCCATCCCATAACACCGGAGGCGATGAATTCAACAGCTGTCACAAGATGAATCAAAACACTGATTACATCTCCCGGAAAGCCTTCCAGCAACATTCGGAAAAGATGGTTGGTGATATAAAAAAGCAGTGCTTCAAAAAACAGCAGAAAATATGTTTTGACCTGTTTCTGAAATTTCGTACCGAATATAATCTGCAGAATACTCATCTCGCAGATTCCGATTCCGATTGCAATAATCAGAATATTAATCATGTTAGCCGGTGTGACAATAAAATGAAAGTTCATATTCTTATCCTTTCCTCATTTCTTTGTCCATTGTAAATATAACACACCCAAAATCGCTTGAAAACAGACATCAAGCGGACATAATGCGGACTTTTTGCGGATACCTTCAAAAAATCTGCATATCAAACACCTCTCCAATATCACCATCAACACATATACTTCTATCTTCCAGTTCTCCGGGGCAAAAGGCTTCACCATAGTTTAAGCAGGCATATATGGCATTTTCATTCGATAATGTCATCTGCCAAAATGGATATTTTATGATTACGGGAGTATTAGCACCTACCCCAAGCTCCAAATACAGCACATGAAGATTTTCATGTCTGCGGATAAAATCCGAATATGACGCAGATGCCCTATGCCATCCTTCATCTTCAACAAAAGAATCATCTGCCCTCAAATTCATAGTCATATCAGATCCATCATCAGGGCACTTTGGAATCATTTCAGAAGGAATTTCCATCAGTAGCTTACCATCAACCGGTACCTGAAATAATCCCTGATCATCTCTTACAAAACCTTGTGCTTCCATGGCTTTCATTACCCACTCTTCATTATCGAAGGTTTTCCGAATAGCCGGATTTACACTCTGAAATAAACCATAATCCCCCTGGGTGTAGAACAGTCTTTTCTTGTCAAAACCTGCTCTTTGAAACTGATGATCTACATTTGTGGTAATCACAAAATAATCCTTATCGGAAACCATCTTAAGAAGATTCCTATACACAGGCTTCGGAGCATCAATATATCTGTTAAAATAAATATGTCTTGCCCACCAGGCCCAGCGGATTTCTTCACTCGGAAACGGATAGAAACCACCTGAATATATATCTCTTATTCCAAATCTTTTGGCAAAGTCATAGAAGTATTTTTCAAAACGCTTGCCGCTATATGTTAAGCCGGCAGATGTTGATAGTCCCGCTCCTGCACCAATGACAATTGC
>DLBG01000001.1 GCA_002494135.1 Lachnospiraceae bacterium UBA7027 | reverse complement strand
AATATACCTAAATTCCCTTTCAAACCTGATTTTACATTCTTCTAATTGTATTCCTCTAATTGTATTCATCTACTTGCGTTCATCCGCCGACATTCCGTATCCGCTGTACGGATCGATGCCAACCGTGGCATTACGGATATTTTTCTTCATCCAGTAATCCCGGTTCATGGTACATTTTAACACAAGTTTCTCCGGAAGTTTTTCATAATTCTTCCCCATGGTATACCCTAGATACCTGCAGAAACAGTTAATCAGATATCCCGGTACCAGATACCATTTTTTCTTCGACTCCAGATAAGAAATGGTCTTTTGCACCAGTTTCTTTCCTTCTTTCGTGGAAGGTACGCCGTCAAACACTTCCGGATGCTCCGCCTGAGAAACCCCCAAATCGAAGTTTCTGTGAAACTGCTGGGAATTTGAATACGAGTGGGAATGAATAACTTCCGCCTCGGCCACGTACGCAATCCGGTATCCCGCGCCTATGGCCTTCGCCGCAAAAAGCATATCCTCGTTAAAGAGCGTGTACTCGACAAAACCCCCAAGCTCGTCATACAAATCCCTTCGGTATGCCGCACACACATTGGAAAAGAAATACGTCTTGATTCCGAGCGTCTCCAAATCCGCTTTCGATTTTACAAAGCTCTCCTTCGGATAATTAAAATGTCTGGTATATCCTTCCACAATGGTTGCATTCTCTCTGGGCAGCTGCCTTGCAAAGGCAAATTCCGCTTTATTCTCCAGAATCGGTGCAATCAGATTCTCCACCAGTTTGTCATTCTTCGGCATTGCATCATCCGTCATGCAGATAAAAATCTCCGCATCCGATTTGGACACCCCTTCCCTTCTGGTATGACCGTGATCAAATTCCATTTTGGAAATATGGGTGATGGATACATTGTGCTCCATCTCAAAACGGTGTCCGTAAACGATAGCCGAAAAAAACCTCTCCTCCGTATTCATGATAATAATCCGACGGACGGGATATGTCTGATTCTCGAGCCGTTTTATCAGTTCCAGAAATTTTTTCTCATTCGGTTTATAGGTTGGGATGATGACATCCACAATCGGCTTATTCAACAACTGACCCTCTCTATTAAAAATGGGGACTGCCTGGCGGCAATCCCCTATTTTCATCGCCCTACATACGGGGCCGTATCGGCATGTATTTTTTCGCTGTACGTCACCACATCCTGTGATGGTGAGTATTCCACATCCGGGAACAGGAACTCATGCAGTTTGATAACATTCAGATTCAAATCGGTAGGTACCACGCAACTTCCCTTCGATCCGATCATTCCGGTTGTATAATATCCGTCAAAGGGGAAACCTGTTGTTTCCACTATCCTGTACTGTCCTACGCCCGCAACCATGGAAACCAGCTCATCAAAGGTAAAGGATGTTGCAATCAGAGGGAAAACATCGGTTGCCAACTGGTTTAACTGAGCAGGTGTCATGCGCTGTGCTTTTAACATGATCTGCTGAAGAACCGCTCTCTGACGCTCGGTACGCTGGAAGTCGTTTCCGATGGCACGGATACGGCAATAAGCAAGTGCCTGCTGTCCGTTTAAAGTCTGCATACCCGGTTTCGTTACGGGAACATAATCGGTAATCAGTCTCGGGTTATCTTCCGTTGCATAAATGGAAGCCTGATAATCGTTTAAGTAAGAAATCTCAGCCTGGGTAACATCAATATCCACGCCGCCGACTGCATCCACCGCACTGATGACACCCTGGAATCCGACGGTAATGAAATCGGTCATGTAAAGGTCAAGGTTCATGTTCAGCATGTTGATGGCCTGCTCGTAGCCTCCCTTTGCATAAGCGGAGTTACACTTGTTGTAGGAGTCGTTTCCCACGTTGAGATACGTATCACGATATACGCTGGCAAGCTTTATATCCTTGGTCGTGTTGTTGATGGAACAAATCATGATAACGTCTGTTCGGGTCGTCCTGGAAAGGTCTGCTTTCTTGTTTCTGGCATCTACGCCAAAGAATGCGATATTGGTGTAATTCTGGAATTTCTCATCCGTTTGTACTTTTTGCTTGATTTCCGAACTTACGGAAATGTCTTCGGAGTTTAATGCGAAATTCTGAATACCGGTTTCTTTATTGGTTGTTTTGATTACTATAATCAGTGCGACGATTGCGAAAATCATTACGATTAATTCGACAAACAGAAGCACAAGTTTTCTCTTTTTAAGGCGTCTCTTGCTTTTCTTCTTTGAGCCTGTAGACATTATCTACATCCTCCGTTTCGGATTAAAATAAACACACACATACGAATACATTTTACTACCGAAACCATGTTATGTAAAGATGTAAACTTCCATAAGACTTTATCCCGAAAGGAAGCTTTAATAGGCATTTTTATTAATAAACCCCTTAAATACCGTCAGGAACAGGATTTTAATATCAAAGCCCAAAGACCAGTTTTCAATATAATAAATGTCATACTCGATACGCTTGCGGATGGAAGTGTCCCCACGGTATCCGTTCACCTGTGCCCATCCTGTAAGACCCGGACGTACCTGGTGCTTGATCATGTAACGGGGAATTTCTTCCTTAAATTTCTCCACCCACTGGGGACGTTCCGGTCTGGGACCGACCAGGGACATGTCTCCCTTTAAAATATTAAAAAACTGAGGCACCTCATCTAAACTGGTGCGTCGTAGGAATTTACCGATTTTGGTAACCCTGTCGTCATCTTTTGTGGTCCATCCCTTGGCCTCGTCCGCTTCGGTCTGCTGACGCATGGTGCGGAATTTATACATTTCGAACTCCCGGTTATGCAGGCCGACTCTGGTCTGTTTGAAAATCACCTTGCCGCCGTCCTGAATCTTAATGGCGATTGCCGCAAAGAGCATCACCGGTGAAAAGACTACGATGGCAACCAGGGAACCGAAGATATCCACAAGCCTCTTGGTAATCCAGTTAAAGGTATTGGTCAGAGGAACGCGCCTGATATTAACCACGGGAAGTCCCATCAGATCCTCGGTATACGGTCTGGACGGAATGACGGAGTTGTAATCCGGAATAAACTTTGTATGTACGCCGAATTTTTCGCACAGATTTACAAGGCCTTCCAGCTTATCGTAATCCGACAGGGAAAGTGTAATCGCGATTTCGTCCATTTTATTCTCCGGAAGAATGTATTCCAGATTGCCGATTCCTCCGAGAACCTTGATATCACGGTACAATGTTCCGGCGGGAATGGCATCATCAAGGATTCCGCAAACATGATAGCCCCACTCGGGATTTGCCAGAATCCGGTCGATATACTGCTCCGTTGCTCTCGAATATCCCACCAGAAGAATGTGTTTTAAGTTGTAACCCTTCTTGCGAACGGACCTTAAAATTCCCCTTACAATCCTTCGCATCAGCATCATAAAGAAAATGTTGAACGCGGTAAAAATCACAATCATCGAACGCGAGAAGTTCGGCTCATTGATGATGTAAAGGATCACGAAGAAGGAAATCAGTCCGGCCAGATTCGCCCTTACCACATCGACCAGTTCTCTCCAGGAAGAGGAATTTCGCTTGGAACGGTAAAGATTCATCATAAAGTACAGAATCAGATAACCGGGCAGAATAAAATAAAGTGCCGCAAAATACGTCTCTTTGGGAAGAACCTCTCCGGGTGAGCTGAATACCACGATTCGAAGGAACCATGCCAGTATATAGGATCCGACCGTAATCAACGCGTCCAAAACCACGTGAAGACGATTAAAATAGGTTTGATTGTCTTTGATCAAGTCCCCATCTCCCGTCAGAAATTAAAAATTCTTCGTAAGGTTCCCACAAACATTTCCCACTGGATTTCAAAAGAACGGGAATGCATCTGGGAAGTAAAATTCACCTTGTGCGCCGCAGCTTCCGGCGTCCTGATAAAGGCCTTGCCTTCTTTTACGCCTTCGTTATAGGCTTCGAGAAGGCCTCTTTTGGCAAAAAACGACCTTTTGATGATACGCCCGAGCCACATGGAGGGCGCATTAACAACCTTCTGCCAGGGCAGCTGGTTTTTATATGCCAGATAAATGGTATTCCTTGCGGAAAGTTTTACTTTGAATTCGTTATACTGAGATCCCGACGTTCCGCTTCCGGCATGGTAGCAGATGGCCGTGGGTTCGTAGAAATTATAAAAGCCGTACAGTTTCGCACGATAACCGATGTCGATATCTTCCAGGTAGCAGAAGTGCTCTTCGTCAAACAGACCGATTTTATCAAAGCCTTCCCTCCGGTAAATGGCTGCGCCCGCACAGGCCGCAAAAACATTGCTTCGGAAAATAAAATCCGCAACACTCCTGCCCTTACCTCTGGCGAATGCCCAGCCGAGTGTGGTATAAAAATCCCCCGCATCGTCAATCAGTGTCTGATTGTACATACTGACAAGCTTGGCCTGTGCGGAGAAACAGCTCGGCCGTGGTTCAATGGCCTTGTAAAGCTTTTCCACAAAATCGCTGGCCACAGTGGCGTCATTGTTCAATAGAATAATGAAAGGTGCCGTGGTTGCCCGGATTCCGTCGTTTACCGCCGCAGAGAAGCCGCCGTTTACGGTTCTCTGAATATATCTCGCTCTGGGATAGGAATAAACCAGGCTCTGCAGACTTTCCTCCGTAGAGGCATCATCCACCACGCAGATATCAAAATCCTGCATGGTCTGATTCTGCAACGAGTCCAGACATCCTTTTAAAAAGGCGCTTCCGTTATAATTTGGAATAACAATGGAAATTAAGGACATCTTCTATCCCTTCTTCAACGTGGGCTCATATACGCACATATAGCCCTTTTCCCGCATTTTACGGCAGAACGTGATGCTCTTTTGAACCGCATCCTGCTTAGTCAGTTTCTTCGGATCACCCACCACTTCATCGTAAAGGTCCTGCAGTTCCTTGCGAACCTTCATGTTGCGCACGTCTCCCACGGGAATCTCCTGCTGCAGGGATGCCCTGTGCAGATATCCGGTATAACCGATGGGAAGATCCTTGTAAAATAACGTCCCGTCATGCTGCATGGCCCCGCCGCTGATTCTGCCCATGGAATAAATGGGCCCCGCAACGGCACCGACCTCCGGACGGTTTGCAAAAATATCCGGATAGTAATACAAATGATGAAAGCCGAGGTGCGGCGTATCATTGACCACCACTTCCCAGTTCTTGGATTTGCAGAAATCCTCGACCGCTTTTTTCCCGTTTTCATAAGCATAGTTCTTTGAATCCGTGTTGATGGCGGTGGAACCTTCATGCGTTCTCCAGTGATACAGAATTCTCGGAATATGAACCACTTCCTCGTCGTTGACTATGGCGTAATCCGCCGCGCGAAGCACCAGATCGTAATCCTGGCTTCCGTCGTACTGCGGTCTGAATTTTAACTTTTTCATCAAATCGGCGCGCAGTACAAGGAAATGACAGATATAGTTGTTTGTAAGCAAAAGATCCAGATTCAGTTTTTTCTTGCGGTTCGGCTCAAAGAAATGATGCATATCCTCATCCGCTTTGTCCTCATCGGAATAGATGAAGGCGGGATTGTACCTGACCGCCGCTTTCGCCACATAATAAAGGCAATCCAGCGTCAGCACATCGTCATGATCCAGTAGTCCGATATATTCGCCCGTTGCCGCTTTCAGCGCTTCGTTTGTGTTGTTGGAAATTCCGCGGTTTGCGGGCAGCTTTATATAACGGATTCTCTCATCCTTTATGATGAGTTTCTCCAGATTTCCGTCCGCAGATGCATCCGCAATAATCAGTTCCCAATTGGGATAGGTCTGTCTGAGCATGCAGTCAATCAGTTCGATGAAATATTTTTCCTTCGTTTCAAAAGCAGGCACTAGAACGCTGATTAACGGTCCTTTTTCCACGCTGACTTCCTGCTGGTGTGCCAGTTCCTCTCCCGAGGTCTGTGAATACTTAAAATCGGGATTTTCCCTTGTGAATACCCTTTCCGTAACGGCCACTGCCGTTTTGGCAAAGCCGTTACGTTTGTAATACCGTTTTGTCTGATCGATTCTTTGCTTGATTCCCATAAGAATCACCGTTCCCCTTTACGTTTGCTTTATAATTTGCTCTTCAGACTTTCCGTCAGAGCATTTAATTTCTCAGCCGCATCGTCAAGGCTCGTTCCCTTTACACCCATGTAGAATTTAATCTTTGGTTCCGTTCCGGAAGGACGTGCACAGCACCAGGAATCGTCGCTTAAGTCAAAGTAAAGAACGTTGGAAGAAGGAAGACCGGTTTTTCCTTCCTCGCCGGTTTCGTAATTAATCCGATAATCCTTCTTGTAATCCCTGAACTCTTTCACCTTCCATGCGCCAAATTCCTTCGGAGGATTGCTGCGAAGCTTCTCCATCATGGCTGCAATCTCTTCCAAACCTTCCTTACCCTTCTTGGAGATGGCATACTGGGTTTCCTTGTAGTAACCGTATTTCTCGTATATATCAATCATCATATCCCAGAGGGTAATGCCGTTCTTCTTGCACCATGCGGCAACTTCACTCAAACACATAACCGCAACAACCGCATCCTTATCTCTTGCATGGGTTCCGGCAAGACATCCGTACGACTCTTCCAGACCGAAAACATAATTGTTGCAGCCAGTCTGTTCGAAGATTTTAATCTGTTCTCCGATGTATTTAAATCCGGTCAGCGTCTCGATTTCCTTCACCCCGTAAGATGCAGTGATGGCCTTTGCAAGGTTGGTGGTAACAATGGTGGTAACCAGTGCGGGATTCTCCGGCATGGTTCCGTTTGCCTTTCTCTCTCGAAGAATGTATTCCGCAATCAGCATACCGGACATGTTTCCGGTGAACGGAATATATTCGCCGCTCTTGCTGTCAAGTGCGTAGATTCCGAGTCTGTCGGCATCCGGGTCCGTTGCCATTACAATATCAGCACCCTTTTCCTTCGCAAGTTTCAAAGCTAGTGTGAAAGCCTTGGGATCTTCGGGATTCGGATAATCCAGCGTTGTAAAATCGGGATCGGGCAGTTCCTGCTCGGGAACCACATAAACATTCTTAAATCCAAGCTCGCTTAAAATTCTGCGAACAGGGATGTTTCCGGTTCCGTGGAACGGCGTGTAAACGATTTTAATATCCTCGGCAACCTCTTTGATGACTTCCGGATGAATAATCTGTTTCTTTAATTCCGCCATGTAGAGATCATCGATTTCACTGCCGATGACATTGTAAAGACCGGCTGCCTCGGCATCCTTCTTGTCCATGGTTTTAACGGTATGATAATCGGTAATTGCATTCACCTCTCCGATAATGTTTACGTCGTGAGGAGGGGTAACCTGAGCACCGTCTTCCCAATAAACCTTGTAACCGTTGTATTCCGGCGGATTGTGGCTTGCCGTCACAACAATTCCTGCCATACATTTTAAGGTACGAAGCGCAAAGGAAAGCTCGGGAGTAGGACGAAGCGAATCGAAAACATACGTCTTGATTCCGTTTGCCGCAAGGCAGAGCGCCGCTTCATCGGCAAACTCCGGAGACATTCTTCTCGAATCGTATGCAATGGCAACTCCGCGGTCCTGTCCGTCGTTCTTTAAAATATAATTGGCCAGACCCTGAGAAGCCTTTCTTACGGTATAAATGTTCATGCGGTTCGTACCGGCACCGATTACTCCGCGCAGACCGCCGGTACCGAATTCCAAATCCTTATAGAATCGATCCTCCACTTCTTTTTCATCGTTTCGAATCGAAAGTAATTCCTCTTTTGTTTTTGCGTCGAAATAATCATCCGCAAGCCAGAAATTGAATTGTTCTTTGTAACTCATAGCTTCTCTCCTTTTCCATCCTCGATGCATTTTAATGAGAAATCCAGACTGTTGCGGCTGAAATTGACGTTGTAATACGGATCTCCCGCCTCAAGTTCTGCCTTCCATTTCTCCCTAAAACTCTCGGATTCTTTTTCGTAATTCGCTTTATCTTCTTCTTTTTCGGAAACCGGAGCAAATGCTTCATGCCCGTAAAATCCTTCCGCAAAAGGAGTAAACACATTTAAAAGTCCCAGACGGCGAAGTTTTAAACAAAAGTCGACATCATAGTAGACCTCAAACCCTGTATCAAATCCGCCCGCCTTTTCAAAATCGGACTTCTTAACCAGCATTGCCGGGCCGGTAACGGCCGACATATTCTGCGCATAACAGAGTCTTCCCATGTATCCGATGTGGCTGTATTCCCACTTGTAATGCACGCAGCCGGCTGTTTTCATCGGTCCGATGCCGATTACAACACCGGCATGCTGAACGGTTTTGTCCGCGAACAGAAGCTTTCCGCCCGCTGCACCGACATCGTTTCTCTGTACGAACATCAGTAGTTCCTTGATAAAATCGTCCGTACGGATACGAACATCCGGATGGAGGAAGAACAGGTATTCTCCCGCGGCAGTCTTTGCACCGGCATTGTAAAGTGCCGGAATACTTTGTTCGCCGGAGGTTTTCACGATATGAACCACCGGATTTAAACAGGCCTCACGGAATTCTTCTTTATCGGGATTTGCCGTGAGGATAAGGATTTCTCCCGCAATATCCTCCCTCTTGATCAGGGTATCCAGACAGTCCCTCCAGCCATTTCCGAGATCCGCCGGCAGAACAACGGATACTTTACCGTCCGTCACCAAATCGTACTGCAGACGGAAAATCGTTTCGAACGCCCTCGTACTGGTAATGGTCGTATTGTAAATACCGTAATGGCTTAAGTGATCTTCCACCGCACGTTTGGCCGCATCAACCGCATACAGTTTTGCATCGATACTGCTGGCCACGCTGCCCGGATGAGCTCTCCAGTAATACAGGACTTTCGGAACATGTTCCACCTTCCTAGCAAGTGTGGTCAGTCTTAAAATCATGTCATGATCCTGGCTTCCGTCAAACTCGGTGCGGAACAGATCCGTTTCCGCAAGCAGACTTCTTTTGAACAAAGAGAAATGACAAATGTAGTTGTTTGCCCTGAGTGTATCCAGTGCGTAATCCGGTTTGAAATGCAGGGTAATCATGTTATTGATGGAGTCTCCCGTAAAGGTGACTTCATCACAATATACATAATCCGCGCCCTTTTGTTCGATGGCTTTCCGATATTCGTAAAAAGCACAGGGATGCAGGATATCGTCATGGTCAAACAATCCGATGTAGTCTCCCGTCGCCATACGATAGCAGGCGTTGGTGTTCCCGGATATGCCTTCGTTCTTTGCAAGTTTCTGATAGCGGATCCGGGGATCTTTTTTTGCATATTCCCCGCAAATTCTTTCCACATATGCATGCTCCGCATCGGAGCCGTCGGCAAGACAGAGTTCCCACTGTGCATAGGTCTGCGCACAGACGGAATCGATCATGTCCTTCAAATAATTCTCCGGCGTATTGTACAAAGGTACCAGAATGGAGAAAACAAGCTTTTCTTCAAATACCTCGTTTTCCTGCCTCGTCCGCTCCTGTTCACTCGGAAACGATCCGGTACCGAGAAGTTCATAGGACTTTTTCTCCAGACGCTTGTAACGCATCCTTGCCTTGATTTTTGCGGGAGTTCTGTAATGTCCCAGACGAACAAATGCAAAATGAATCACTCTGGCCGGTTTTAAGAGTTTCCACGCAAAACTGCCTTTAATACGCTGCAGATTCTCCTGGGCTTCCTCTCTGGAAGCCTCCGACAGATTTAACTTTGAATGAAGTTCCCTGTTTTCTTTTTTCAGTTGTCGAATCTGTTCTCTTAAATAGAGAACCTCATCTTTTTCATCCATCCGACTTATAAATCCTTATATCGTAATGCTGCGATTGCTTGTCTGATAGACCGGATTCCGGTTCATGCAGTCATGTGCATATACCGCAATTTCATAGGTCCCTTTTGCAATCTCGCTTTTTGTAACATAGTTACAGAATCCGGAAAGCGCAATGTTCGGTGTGTCCGGGAATCCGCCTTCCAGGCCGTTTCTCAAAAAACCGGGCATCGGAAGACTGTAGGACTTTTCCTGCCCTTTCAGAATCAGATAAAAATCGTAACGCATGTTATCGATTCCGGGAATCAGGCGATACCCCTGAAATACTATGAATTCCTCCCCGTCAATCCGAAGAATGGGTTCTGTTTCGAGACGGTCGAAATGAATCACCATTCCTCCCTGACAGGAAGAATAATCTTCGGTAATTTCCTTTGCCTTCTCTTTCGGATCTTTCCTTACAAAGCGGTTCTCATAATCAAATCCGAGTTCCGCTCCGCCGGCCGTTGCTGCACCCTCGTATGGATCTTCGTGATAGAGTTGCGGATGATTCGCATACAAAAGAGCTCGTTCTTTCGAAAGCCTGTCCAGCTTTTCAGCCGATAAATGATCCGCTCCGCGGCTTAAGGATTCATAATGGCGGAAAATCGCATCCGGACGCAGTACACAGTTTTTCCCGGACTCGTAAACCTTAAAACAAAGATCCACGTCATTGTAGGCTACCCGAAGTTCTTCGTTTAATCCGCCGGCAGCCTCATAGTCGCTTTTTTTAATCATCAGGCAGGCCCCGGTAACTCCGAGACAGTCATGCACGAGACGATTTCTCCCGCCCGTTGTGATAACGGCATCATCTTTGCCGATGAATTTATGAACCGGTCCGTCCACCGCATTGGTAATCCCGATGTGCTGGATTACCGATCCGTCCGGATACAGCAGTTTTGCTCCCACCGCACCGACTCCGTTTTGCAAAAGCTGTCCCGCCATACGCGAGACTGCATCCGCGGTAACCATCTCCATATCATCGTTTAAAAGAAGCAGAATCTCCTCTTTGGCAAGTCCGGCTCCTAAATTATTCATTCGGGAATAGTTAAATTCCTGCGGCTGATAAAGGTATGTAAACGAATCGTTTTCTAAAGCCGCTTCAATCTTTTTTTTATTTTCATCCGTGCTTCCGTTATCAACGACAATAATCTGTTTGCGAATTGGGTCTTTTTTCAAGGACTCCAGTAAGCGGAATAAAACATCCGGATTATCCTTGGAGGGAATAATAACGGATACTCCGGTTTCGGAAGGCAAATCATACACCGGATATTTACGGTTTCTGTCTTCTTCGGAATAATATCCGGGGGCATCCTCCAGCGTTTGAAACGCCATGGTAAATCCCGCTTCCTTCAGGGCTTTTTCCTTTAAGGACAGATTCCCTTCGTTTCGAAGTCCTCCTTCTCCTTCTTTTTTGTGAAAAAGAATCAGGGGAAGACGGATTACGTCCGACTTTGAAAAATTCATACAGTTTCGAAGAAGGAAGGAATAAACACTTTCTCCTTCCCGCAGGACGATCTCTTTTGCGGAATTCTGCCTGATTGCAACGATGTTTCCGGGATAATTCACGGAAATCAGCGTCTCTCGGGAAAACACGGGCTTAAGTACGGGATTCTTTCGTCTCGAAACGGGAATTCCCTCTTTTATAAATTCTTTCCACTCTTTATCTGTGGCTTCAACCTCATCTTCGTCCGCATAAAGAAGTACCTTTTCCGGCTCGGCCTCAAATGCCCTGCAGATTTCCTCTTCCGCAATGGAGGAAAGAATTCCGGTCCCGGAAACGTAGATTACCACATCTTCCTTACGGTTTTTCATTCCGTCTTCCATCGTAAGAATGACGCGGGATAAGGAAGATTTCTCCATCCCTTCAAAGCGGGCCTTAAGTTCTTCTTCCTGCTCCTTCATAAAACGATCATAGGAATTGCTCAGTGCTTTTAAGCGACTGTCATATTCTTTTTTTCTTCGCGATAATAAGACGTTCTTTACCGCATCCTTCAGAATACTCATCGCAATCCTTTCCTACAGGCGGGACAGCAGTTCGGCGGAAAGTTCCTCCACCCTTAACGTAACGGTCAGTTTCTTTTTCTCTTCCTGCGTCTTCGTGGTAACGGTATCAACACGGAAGGTAAAATGAGGATCTTCTCCCGTAAAAAGGAAGGCATCGTTTCCGAGCTTTTTCCCATTGGTATCCTTCTTCTGAATCCCTTTTCTGGCAACATAATCGGTAAAATCTTCGCCGTCTAAAAGTGCCTTCTTAACTACCACAAAAACCGGAACATCACCGGGATCGATTCGCAGTCTCTTTAATCCCTCGGGAAGGGAAACCGTGAAAGTAACATCCTTTCCGAACTGTTTTATATAAGGCACCTGATAGGAATTCTCCTCGGAAAATCCCTTGCCGTAGTCTTCGTAAATTTTAATCTGTCCGGCATTTGCCCCGCACTCGCGAAGCATGTAATCCAGCGAGAATGCGGCATTACCGATGGAGTGACGGACTTCGCTTAACGCGAGGTGGTCTCCCTGTACATCCTTCTGGAATTTCCGTTCGCGTTCTATTACACTTTCGAAATCTCCGTCCAGTTCACACCACTTTATTGCGATTTCTCGTTTTTTGCTTCCCTGAACATAGCACCAGACAGCACGAGCGAACAAATCCTTCGATGGCATTGCTTCGGGATAGGTCCACTCATAATCGATTACGGTCCATTTGTCATCCTCCACGAGAATGTTTTGGAAAATCAGATCATAATCACATACGGGAACTTCTTCATGATATGCAATGGCTTTTTTATAACGCTCCGTCAGTTTAAGGAAGCCTTCCCTGTCGTTTTTATCAATTGCCCGGTCCAGAAGTTCTTCCAGTGTAACGCCGTTTAAATATTCAAAACGCAGGGTTTTCTCTCCCACGCGTTTGCAGGTGTTAAACGAAAGATCCGATCCTTCAAAGCGCTTTGTCAAATCTTCGTATGCCTTTTCAAGATTTGCGATATGCTCCGCGGCTTCCGGATAAACGGCACGTTTCGTCACATAGTAACCGGTATTGTCCGTTCCGATGGTGGTACAGATTCCGTATTTCTCGTCCCTGTCCGTGGAATACTTCACCATTTTCGCCTGAAAGGCAGGTCCCGTCACCACGAAGAAAGAATTGGAGAACAGCGGGAATAATCCGTCATCGAGAAGCGTATCGTATACTCTTCCCTCGTCCATCAGAATCATGCGGTCGCGGTCGAAATTGCGGATATTGTCATGCAGTTCCCCTTTTTTCGGAAGAATGTCTTCGGAATAAATCGTATGCGGAAATTTATAGTCGGGATACGGATAATAAAACGTATACTCCCACAAACCGCAGTTATGAAAAATATCCTGCAGCTTCTCTCTCGAAAACGTTGTCGCAACACCGCCCCCGGGATATCCTTCCAGACCCTCGAAATATCGGCCCGCGTGGTCTTCCCTGCAGCCCGCGAAATATTTCAGCCCGAGTCTGTTTTCAATCGCGATACAGAGCCGTCCGCCCCTTCTTAAGTGGCTTAACAGAATCTTTAAAAATTCCTCATACGGTTCTTCTTTGGAAATATATCCCTGTGCATATTCGAAAACACCGATCAGCATAATGTAATCGAAGTCTTTATCCAAACTGCCTTCGATATCCATAAAATTGCCGACCTTGATGGTGACATTCTCCACATCCTGTAAACGGTGCGCATTAATCATACTGCGCTTTTCCGACAAATCGATGCAGGTCACGCTTCTTGCTTTTTTCGCCAGCGCACCCGTGATGGCGCCGCAGCCGGAACCCACTTCGAGTACCTTCGCCGTCGGAGGAATCGGAAGCCACTCCACGATATTCTCGCGGAAAGGCGAAAAATGGTACAGAATCGGCCAGTTCTCTCCGGCCTCCGTAATCTTTCTGAAATCCTTTTTCTGCTCCGTGGATGCGATTTTCAAAAGCTCATCTTCAATCTCGCCGTCGCAGTAACGGTCATCGCCGTCATAGAATTCCTCATCCAATATGATCTTGCCGATTGTCTTTTTCTTCTCCATTGTTTCCTCCTACAACTGTAGGTGTCCAAAGACTTTTCACTTCCACTTCGGATTCCATGTCATAGAATCCCACGGTATCTTTATCGGAAATTACCGTGATATTAATCACGTCATAGAGCCTGTGATAAACCGTAAAATCGCTGCCCTCATATCCTGTAAGGCCAAGAGAAAGCAGGTATTCTCCTCCCTGCAGTGTCATGCGCTGCCGGAAGGTAATCTCTTTTTTTTCACCCGCATTCATTTTCTCCAGAAAGACTTTTTCAAACATCGTATTGGTTCCGGTAATCTCGGTCCCTTTAATGTTTTTTATCGAGAATGCAAAAATCGGTGCCTGCAGATTTTCAAAAGCCTCGGCCTCCATGTGGATGGTAAACTCATTTCCCTTGATGATTGCGGTGGTTTCTCTTCCCTTGTCATCCGTGATACGGCAGGAGGTGATTTTAGCCTTCTTTGAACCGTATTCGAGAGTTTCCGGATTCAGACCTTTATTGATGACGGCTTCGACTTCGCTCTTCGTCTGAGATTCATCTGCCTCTTTGCTGTACTGGCCGACCAGTACCTGCTTGTAGGCATCAATCATCTCCTTGGGGCTTCCCTCACCGAGCTTTTCGCCCTGATTTAAAAGAATGACCCTGTCGCAGTATTTTGAGATGCTGCTCAAATCATGGCTTACAAAAAGAATGGTTTTGCCCATCTTTTTAAAATCGTCGAATTTCCGGTAACATTTTGCCTGGAAGAAAACATCGCCGACACTTAATGCCTCGTCGACAATCAGAATCTCCGGTTCAATGTTGATGGCAATTGCAAATGCCAGCCGGACGAACATACCGGACGAATAGGTTTTCACGGGCTGATAAACAAACTCGCCGATATCTGCAAAGTCCAGAATATCCTGCAGTTTTGCATCGATTTCTTCTTTGCTGAAACCGATCATCGTACCGTTTAGGTAGATGTTCTCCATACCGGTGTATTCGGAATTGAAACCGGCTCCGAGTTCGAGCAGCGCCGAAATTCTTCCGTCCACTTTCACCTCTCCGCTGTTTTGATGCAGTACACCGGTGATGATTTTTAAAATCGTGGACTTACCGGAACCGTTTGTTCCGATAATTCCGACCGTCTCGCCCTTTCCGACCGTGAAGCTGACATCCTTAAGGGCATGATGCTCGCTGTATTTCTTCCACGGCATCAGATGAAAGGTATCGATAATCCGGTCCACGGGACGGGGATAGAGCTTGTATATTTTATTGACATGTTCGATTGATATTGCTGTTTCCATTTATGTTCCTTATGCGTTACAGTACGTCCGCAAAATGCGGTTTCAGTCGTTTGAAAATCAATGCTCCGATGCCGAAAATGATTGCCGTGACAATCCAGAAAAACATCGTGGAGTAGAAGTCTTCAAAAAACCATGTCTTTTCAAACAGCGCGCTTCGGTAACCGTTAATGATATAAAAAACCGGATTGAGTTTGAAAATAATCCGGTACTTTTCCGGAATCTGTCCGAGTTCCCAGAGAATCGGAGTGCCCCACATTCCCACCTGCAAAAGGATGCCGATAATCTGGGAAAGGTCCTTAAAGAAGACCACGATGGCACAGGTGGAATAACTGATGGCCAGAGTCAGGCAGAACATGCAGAAGCTGAAATACACAATCTGCAGTACATAAAAGCTCGGTTTATAACCGTAGCAGTGATATAAAACCAACAAAACCAGAGCAAAAAAAGCATGGATAAACAACGCCGCAATTACCTTGATAATCGGCAGAATACTGATTTTAAAAACCACTTTCTTTACCAGATAGTTATATTCAATTAATGCATTGGTACCTCCGATGATGGCTTCGGAGAAGAAAAACCACGGAACAAGACCCGCGGTCAGCCACAGAACATAAGGTGCTTCCACGCCGCTCGCTGCTAACTGTGCGCGCGTCGGGAAGATCAGCCCGAAAACGCAGTAGTACATCGCCACGGTCACCACCGGCTGGACGAATGCCCAAACACGTCCCATGGTGGACCCGGCATAGCGCTTCTTAAAATCATTCTTTGCAAGTTTCCAGATTAATTCCCGGTTATCCCAGAGTTCTCTGGGCAGGGAAGTAATTTTATCATACAGGGTAATAAATGCAGTCAGGGAACAAAGGACCATTGCTACCGCAAGGCCTTTCTTCATCCACTCCTCTTTCACCACGGCATTGGGATTGTGGTGCAGAAGAACAACGGCAAGAAAAGCTATGGCAGCCACCGTGGCAAGAAGGATTCCCACCGTCTTGGGAAGACCTTTATTCTCTTTCTTTGTTGCAAGTGCTTTCGCCATTTCCCGCTCCGTAACGTTTACTGTAAATCTTTAATGGATCCCCATTTGGTATCCTTGTCCGAGAGAATCAGTTCCATACCCTCGGGAATGGGCCATTCGATACCGATTTCCGGGTCGTTGTATGCAATGCCGCCTTCATCGTTCGGATGATAGAAATCTGTGCATTTGTAACAGAATTCGGCATAATCGGAAAGCACCAAAAAACCGTGTGCAAAATTCTTCGGAATGAAGAACTGCTTTTTATTCTCTTCACTCAAAAGAACACCGAACCATTTACCGTAGGTTTTACTGTCCTTGCGCAGGTCAACCGCCACATCAAAAACTTCACCTTTAATGACACGCACAAGTTTGTCCTGCGGATAATTGATTTGGAAATGAAGGCCTCTTAAAACACCCTTCTTCGATGCGGACTGGTTGTCCTGCACAAAAGGAAGGTCGATTCCGATTTCCTTAAAATCATTCAGCTGATAGGTCTCCATAAAATATCCGCGCTTATCACCGAATACCTGCGGCGTAATGACCTTCAGGCCCTCAATTTCACATGTTTCTACCGTTAACTTACCCATTGTCTGTTTCCTTTTTGTTTCTTTTTATTTGCGCCGCTGCTTACAGTCCCTCGGCGACTTCTTTTAAATACTGTCCGTAAGCGGTTTTCATCAGGGGTTCCGCCAGTTTCAGCAGCTGTTCTTTTGTAATGAAACCACGTTTGTAGGCGATTTCCTCGATACAGGAAATGTAAAGTCCCTGACGCTTCTGGAATGCACAGACAAAATCCGAAGCATCCAAAAGTGCATCGTGATTTCCGGTATCCAGCCATGCAAAGCC
>DLBG01000059.1:30433-30577 GCA_002494135.1 Lachnospiraceae bacterium UBA7027 | reverse complement strand
CTCTTCCACTCTGGCGGCATTCGGTGTAATGGTTGCGCATTTTACGGCAACACCGTATTTTAACGTCGCATTTGCGGAATCTTTCGTCACCTGATCGTCGGTCTCATCTCTGTGCTTTAAACCGAGGTCATAGTACTCGGTCTT
>DLBG01000059.1:0-30314 GCA_002494135.1 Lachnospiraceae bacterium UBA7027 | reverse complement strand
CATTTCGTCGCCGTCCATCTCGACGAGAGGTGTGGTCATCTGAATTTTGCTCATTGTGTTTCTCCTTGTAAAATTTATTATCCTAAGTTCAAAGGAATATCCAGTGCGGAAATCAGTTCGCGAAGCTTTGCATCAAGCTCCTCATCGGTCATGACGGTAACACGGCCCTGCTCATACTGCTCATCTACCCAGTTCTTCATCTCTTCGACGATTTTATCCTTCTTGTCGACTGCGGAATCACCCTTTAAGTGGTAGGTCGAATTAATCCAGATTGCAAGTCCCGCAAGACCGGATGTGTTGGAAACCGCACACTTGCAGGGACGGTTTAGGAATTTATCGGTATCGAAAATCGAATAAATCTCCTCGTTCTTCAAAAGACCGTCGGCATGAATTCCCGCACGGGTCACATTGAAGTTTCTTCCGACAAACGGTGTCATCGGAGGAATTTTATAACCGATTTCTTTCTCGTAATATTCGGCAAGTTCGGTAATGACGGTCGTATCCATACCGTTTAATTCGCCCTTGAGCTGCGCATATTCGAATACCATTGCTTCAAGCGGTGTGTTACCGGTTCTTTCACCGATACCGAACAGGGAAGTATTGACGCCGGAGCATCCGTAAATCCACGCGGTCGTGGAATTTGAAACAGCCTTGTAAAAATCGTTGTGTCCGTGCCACTCAAGCAGCGCATGAGGGACTCCGGCATTGACATGTACGGCATAAATAATACCCTGAACGCTTCTGGGAATTGCCGCACCGGAGAAGTTTACGCCGTAACCCATGGTATCGCAGAGACGGATTTTTACCGCAATGTGATACTCTTCCATCAGTTTCATCAGTTCCATACAGAAGGGAACCACGAAACCGTAGATATCGGCACGCGTAATGTCTTCGAGGTGACATCTCGGAGAAATTCCCTCTTCGAGACACTGACGTACAATGGATAGATAATGATCCATTGCCTCGCGACGTGTCATTTTCAGTTTCAGGAAAATATGATAATCGGAGCAGGACACTAAAATTCCGGTTTCCTTCATGCCGATTTCCTTGACAAGTTTAAAATCCTTCTCTGATGCACGAATCCAGCTGGTAACCTCCGGGAACTGATAGCCGCGTTCCATGCACTTATAAACCGCATCACGGTCTTTCTTGGAATATAAGAAAAATTCGGATGCACGAATCATACCCTTCGGTCCGCCGAGCCGGTGCAGATAATCATAGATGGTTACAATCTGCTCGGTGGAATACGGAGCTCTGGACTGCTGACCGTCACGGAAGGTGGTATCGGTAATCCAGATTTCCTTCGGCATATTATGAGGTACGACTTTATCGTTGAAAGGTACCTTGGGTACTTCCGAATACGGGAACATATTACGGAAAACGTTGGGTTTCTTAACGTCATCCAGGATATACATATGCTCCTCGATTTCAAGAAGGTTGCTTTTTTCGTTCATATAGACCGGACGATTCTCGAATCCGGTGCTCTCATCATACTCGTACATAGTGACTCCTTTACTGTGCGCGCACACACTTCTTTATTCTATCACCGTTTTTATGCTTGTCAATTCTTTCAATTACGAATCACAACGAAAAAGAGGAAGCAAATGCTTCCTCTTTTTCTTTATATAACCCCCCTTTTACGCCATTCGGCGCTTTACAACATTTTAAGCATCCACGTTGTTTGCGGCAACCTTGTCGGCTCTTGCCTTAACCTCTGCTTCCTGAACATCGGAAGGACACTGCTCGTAACGGATGAACTCATATTCAAAATCTCCGCTTCCGCCGGTCATGGAACGAAGGTCGGTGCAATATCCGTATAAGCTCATCATCGGGATTTCGGCCTCGACAACGGTCTTTCCGTTTCCTGCCGGATTCATTCCGAGAACCCGGCCGCGGCGCTTGTTCAAATCGCCCATAACGTCACCGGTGAATTTATCGGGAACGGTAACCTTTAAGTTCTCAATCGGCTCAAGGAGAATCGGTCCCGCTTCCATGAATCCCTTCTTGAAGGCCTGGATGGTTGCGGTCTTGAATGCCATTTCCGAAGAGTCAACCGGATGGTAAGATCCGTCGTAAAGGATACCCTTTACACCGACTACAGGATAAGCGGCTAAAGGTCCGCGTCCTACGGATTCCGCCATACCCTTTTCCACTGCGGGGAAGTAGTTCTTCGGAACCGCTCCGCCGACAACTTCTTCTTCGAAAACATAAGGTGTGGTCAAATCGCCCGAAGGCTCGAAACGCATCTTAACGTGACCGTACTGGCCGTGTCCGCCAGATTGTTTCTTATATTTGTATTCCACATCGGATTTCTTCTTGATGGTCTCGCGGAAAGCAACCTTTGGTTTGGTCAGCTCGATTTCCACTTTGTATTCGTTCTTTAAACGGCTTGCAACCACATCGATATGAAGATCGCCCATACCGTAAAGCAGCATCTGCTTGTTCTCCGCATCGTTGACTGCCTTTAAAGTCTGGTCTTCATGCATCATCTTCTGTAAGGACTGTGCAATCTTGTCTACATCGCCCTTGTTCACCGCATGATATCTCTTATAGGTATAAGGCTTCGGAAGCTCCACTTTACCGTAGCGGATGATGTGAGCCTTGGTGGAAAGGGTATTTCCGGTTCTTGCTGCGGTAACCTTTGCAAGAGCGCCCAGATCACCTGCATGAAGCTCGGAAACTTCGGCAGGCTTGTTGCCCTGAAGTACGTAAATCTTACCGATTTTTTCCTCCACGCTCTTTTCATCGTTGTACATTAAGTCGTCGGTCTTGAGAACGCCGGACATAACCTTGATGAAGGAATACTTTCCGATGAAAGGATCCACGATGGTTTTGAAAATATATGCACTCTTGGGTTTCGAGAAATCGTAGTTTGCTTCGAAAACTTCGTTTGTCTTTAAGTCAATACCTGCAACTTTGCGGTTGTCCGGTGCGGGCAGGTATTTTACGATATCGTCCATCAGAGTGTAAATACCCTGGCAGAGGATATTCGAGCCCATGGAAATGGGAACGATGGTTCCGTCGTCCACGGAGGTACGAAGTGCCGCACGGATTTCGTTCTCGGTGAAGGTTTCTCCGCCGAAATATCTTTCCATTAAGTCTTCGCTGGTCTCTGCAACGGCTTCCATTAAGGTCTCTCTGTATTTCTCGAGATACTCTTTGTTGGCTTCGGGAATGTCGCACTCAACGGCATCCTTGCCCTGCCAGCGGTATGCTTTCTCGGAAATAACATTTACATAGCCGGTAAACTTCTCGTTCTCACGGATGGGAAGGTGGAACGGAGCGATTTTATTTCCGTAACGCTCGGTCAGATCTTCCACTACCTGACGATAAGAAGCATTATCAATATCCATATCGGTTACAAAGAACATTCTGGGAAGTTTGTACTTCTCGCAGATGTCCCATGCACGTTCCGTACCCACTTCAACGCCGGCCTTACCGGAAACAACGATGATTGCCGCATCGGCTGCGGAAGCTGCTTCCTCCATTTCTCCGACAAAATCGAAGAAACCGGGTGCGTCCAGAACATTGATCTTGTGATCATTCCATTCCATGGCAATCATGGAAGTGCTGATGGAAATCTGACGTTTGATCTCCTCTTTTCCGTAATCGCTGACGGTATTGCCGTCGGCAACCTTTCCCATTCTGGAAGTAAGGCCTGCCAAATAAGCCATGGCTTCCGCGAGGGATGTTTTGCCTGCGCCCCCATGACCAAGCAAAACGACATTTCGGATTTTATCCGTAGTGTAAATGTTCATTTGATCCCCTCCAAATACATTATTTAAGTTTTATAAAAACCCAAGTAATATTTTACTTTATTTGTGCAATCTTTACAAGAAAAATCTTAAACCGCACGCCTATTTCTTCCCCCTCGTAATCCGGATTAAAGTTGCCCCGATTCCGCAGAGCGCGGCAGCGGCCAGAGCAATTAAGCCAAGCAGGAGGTAATTCTTCTCTCTTAAACGCTCGGAAAACGTCGCACGGGAAGTATCTTCCACGGAAATATCGGATGTTTCCTCCTCTTCGATTGCCTTAAATTCCTCTTCGGTCAGTTTCGGAATCGCTTCGCTTACGGTTTCCCCGCAGAGGGTGCAGACACCCTGATTGATTCCTTCTTCGTTGATTGTAGGCTCCTTAATGATGTTCCATTCGAACGAATGCTCTTTTAAGGTATAATCATCCGTCCATTCGTAACCGCAGATTTCGCAGGTATGCTTTGTGTAACCGAATTCATCGCATTTCGGTGCAATCACTTCGGATTTGTCTTTATGATCGCAGTTTTCACTTAACGGGGTTTGTCGCGGAAGTTCACTCTTCATCGGCATCAGGTCGATATCATAGCAGTTTACCTCGTCGCGAAGAAACTCTTCCGTATTATCCTCGTCAAAGAAGGTGTAATTCATAATCTCACCGATAAAGGCCTTGCAGTAAGCCCTGCGGTCACGGTTGTCCTCGTAAAAGGTGATTTTCCCTTTTACGTCGTTTTCGCAAATCGAGCCCTCATATTCCGTATCCCCGTAAAAAATATACATGCCCACCAGTCCGCCGTTATGCACGTATCCGTGATCGGAATCGTATCCGTCAATCACAATGTTGCATTCTTTAATGTCGGGGTAACCGGCCGCACAGACTCCGCCCATAAACTGCTCGTCCTTCGTCCCGGCGTCGGTATCGATGCAGATTAAAGTGACATCCGCATTACAGAGCATAAACATCCCGTGGCCGAAGCCCGCGATTCCTCCGACACCGAACATACGGTCATGCGCTTTTAACATCAGACGGCCTTTTATGTTGCAGTTGGCCACGGTACCGCCGTCAAGGTATCCCGCAATGCTTCCGGCAAACGCCGGCTCATCGGAAGTATGGTTCACCTGAACGTTTAAAAGATTCAGATTTACGACGGATCCGGACAGGATATCGAACATCGCACAAAACGAAGTGTCATAGACCTTTCTGTTGCCGTCAATGGTCTGCATTCTGCCGTCTCCGGCTTCGGTTACGGTCAGGTTTAAAACGGAATATCCGTTTCCGTTTAATGAGCCGGAAAACGTAAAAGGTTTCCAGTTTACACCCTTCATATCAATATCATTCATCAGTTCATAGCAGCCGGACGGATTGTCCGCCATTGCAAGTAAATCTTCTGCTGTAGAAACAGGTGTCGCATCCACAGGATGATTCACGTCATGCAAAGGGCCGTCGGCTTTTGCCCTGATTGCCGGGAATAACAGGAAAAGCGAAAGAATCACACAGGCAATAAATGCCGCAGTGAAGAGAATTTTAAAAATACGGGATACTCTGCCGTTCATAGATAAATGTCCTTAATACCATTATTTGCACCGGATGCCGTATGGCTCCAGCACGGTCTATTATATCACTTGTCTGACAGGAAATAAAATGTTACATTAATTGAGTATAAAACAGGCATCCCGAAAACGATATCTCACAAAATGCCCTTCCCGTGTAAAGGAGAAAAAACATGAAAGTTTGCGGAATCATCGCGGAATACAACCCGTTTCACAACGGACATGAAAACCAGATTCGAATGGCAAAGGAACTGACCGGTGCGGACAAGGTCATCGTCGTAATGTCCGGCGATTTTACTCAGCGCGGAGTTCCCGCATTTATGGATAAATACAGCCGTACCCGTATGGCTTTAAAAGGCGGTGCCGATCTGGTTTTAGAGCTTCCTCTTTACTATTCCGTCGGCAGTGCCGAATTCTTCGCATCCGGTGCCATCGCACTTTTGGACCGCATCGGAGTGGTGGATTCTTTATGTTTCGGAAGCGAATGCGGAGACGTTGAGATTTTAAAGGATATTGCGGAGATTTTAACCGACAATAAGGACGATCTTCATGAAATCATCCGTGAGAAAATGAAAACGGGACTTTCCTATCCCATGGCCAGAATGGCAACCATCGAGGAAATGATTCCGAATTCCTATGAGCACGTGCAGGCGATGAGCGGTCCGAATAATATTCTCGGATTCGAGTACCTTCGCGCCATCAAGCAGAGGGAATCCGCAATCGAACCGTTTACCAACCTTCGTATCGGAGCCGGATATCACGACCGCATGATGCAGTCGACTTTAAGTTCCGCGATGGCAATTCGTGAATCCATCGAGGAAACCGGAACCATTGACCGCATTGAAAGCCAGGTTCCCTACTATGTCTTCGACATCATGAAGGAAGAATACAACCAGACCTTCCCGATTCTTGAGGAAGATATTTCCGCCATGTTAAAATACAAGCTCCTTTTGGATGCCGCTGACGGATATACTTCTTATGTGGATATTTCGAAAGATTTTTCCGATAAGATTTTAAAGAACTTAAACCGTTACTCTTCCTTCTCGCAGTTCTGCGATCTGTTAAAGAGTAAGGACATTACCTATGCAAGAGTCAGCCGGTCGCTGCTTCACGTTCTTCTGAACATCCGCAAGGACCGCATGAAAATGTTTATCGAAGACGATTACGTTTACTATGCCCGGATTCTCGGCTTCCGTGAAGAATCAAAAGAGCTTCTGACCGAGATGAAGAATCATTCGGATATTCCGATGATTTCCAAACTTGCGGATGCCAAAAACTTCCTGAAAGATCATGCTCTGACCATGCTCGAAAGCGATGTGCAGTCCGCCCATATTTACGATACTCTCGTTACCGAGAAATACCACTCTGCGACCGTAAGCGAATTCTCCAGAGAAATCGTACGGGTATAAACTACTGTACGAAATACGCAATCAGTCCGGAATTTTTGTCGACTGCAATTCCCCATGTCGTGCGGTGGTTATCGCCTAAATCAAACATGGGATACCACTCCGCACTCTGTGCCTGCGCCGGCGTCATAAAATTTAAGACCGGCATATTCATCACGCTTTGCGGTTCTATCCCCGCACATTTTGTATTGATTTCATTTTCCAGATAAGACGAATCCGCATAAAAAGTCAAAAGTTCGTATCCGTCACCCTGCATAATGGTCGGAAATACCGTCCATTTAAAATTCGTTGCATTCTTCGGCACTTCATCCGGAAGAAACCCATATTTATTCGGATTCTTTTCTTTCAGGCTGCTGATATCGATTTTATAAAACAGTCTTGTTTTCGGGACGGCGGTATCAATCAGTTTCAGAGGAAGAAAACTGAAAATGTAAATACCGAATACAATGGCAAACAATACGGGAATGACGGGTGTTAAAATCTTTTGTTTCTGCGGCTTCGGTTCATGAAAAGGCAGATTCCGTGCCCGCATCGCTCTTCTTCTGTTATCCCACTCGTTAATCTTTTTGTTTAATGCATTACGGTCTTCAAAAAACTTTTCCTGCATCCAGAAAATGTCCAGAACCAAAACCGCGGATGCCATAATCAGCCAGAAAAGATGAACCACATCCGGTCTTTTGAATACCAGATAAACGGTATAGGCAAAAATCGGTGCAATAACAAATAAAAGGACAAAAAAATTCAGATGAATCTTATCCTTAAATCTCTTCTTTGGGATTTCTTCGTTCGGTATCTGCCGGTTGTCCATGGGTTGCTCCTGAATGGGTTAACTTCCGAATGGGTTCATAGTGAGGATGCTAATCATTGATATTCTGCGGGTATACGGTCCAGAATGCACCGCGCAGATTTCTCGACAGTTCTTTTTTGCTGATTGCATTTCTGTCTTTTAAATCAAAATTGAATGCATATTTTTCATAACAGTTAATCACGTTCGTTCCGGTCGGATGCTGCATTTCCCTCTTAAAATTGGAATGCCGGTAACTTGCGTGCACATGTCCGTGCAACATAACGGGCGGTTTCACACGCTCTAAAAATTCATTAAAGCACGCGAATCCGCGGTGCGCATAATCTTCCATATCCCCGAAATCCATACAGGCCGCATGTGTCACCAGAATGTCCACTCCGCCGTTTTTGATAATCTTCGGTTTTACCTTACAGATTTTGGTACGCATCTGGTCTTCGGTATACATGTATTTGCCGTTCGAATATTTTCTCGAACCTCCGAAACCGACAAAACGCACTCCGTCCAAAGTAAACACTTTGCCGTCAATATTGATGCACCCTTCTGGAGGACGTTTCACGTACTGGCTGTCATGATTTCCGGGAACATATAAAACGGGAAGGCCGGTCATCGTTACCAGAAATTCCAGGTATTCGGCGCGCACGTCACCGCAGGATACGATTACATCGATTCCTTTTACCCGGTCGGGATTGTAATAATCCCATAGCGCTTTTGATTCCACATCCGATATCGCCAGAATTCTCATATCTGTCTTATATACGGGGGCATGGTCCCCTCAATGTTTTCATTCAGCCAGTCCATTTCGATAATCTGGCTTGCCGTCATTTTCTTCAAATTATGGGGAAGTCCTATGGACTTGCCGGCATTTCCTTCGTTGATGACTTCCGTCTGGGAATGGATTTCTCCCGAAAACGGATCCATTTTTCCGTAAACCATCGCATTTTTAAAGAATGCGAGCATCTTCTCGGTCTGATAAGGAATTTCCGGAGCACGAAGTCCGACTACACCTGTAGAAAGACCGAACCAGTAGTTGGTCGGGGAAGCGTTTTTATCCTGCTCGTTTAAATCCCATGCGCCGGAAATCACGGACTGAATCATCATGGAATAAAATTTACCCCACAGAATATACGGTGCTCCGATGTAATAGTCATGATTGCTGAAATTCGCAATCTCCTCCTGCGTTACTTTCCGGTTAATCTGGAACAGGCCGCCTTTATATCGGGCCCCGCGGACCGCGGAATACTCAAGGTCGGCGTAGAGCAAAACGCCTTCGTTCATCCACTCGTCTCTGTAGTTTTTGTGTTCCCCGTCACCGATGTATTTTAACGAAATCTTACACTCCGGATCGATTAATGAAACACCGACCGCGAATGCATTTAAGTTTGCATAGGTGCGTGAATGAAGGGAATGCACCAGATAACCGATCCGGCGGTTCTTTGAAGGCTCCGCTTTCGTTAACATCAGATGTGCCGCAAGAATGCCGGTTAAGAACGTTGCCTCATATAATTTACCGTGATAACAACGAAACGACGGATGCGGCTGTCCGATGGAGCAGTTTAAAAATTTCACGCCCGGATTTGCAATTGCCATCTGCAGCGTGTTGGACGCCATTTTGGAAGAGACGGTAAAAATCAGCTCATTCTTATCATCCACCGCCTGCTGGATTACCTGATTCGTATCGCTTCCGTCCGGATTTGCCTGATATGTCGTCGATTTCACCCGGTCTCCGATGATATCCTGCGCATATAGTCTTCCGGCCTCGTGCGCATCCACCCATCTGGATTCGTCGATGGGCTGATCGTAAACGAATGCGACCTTGAGAGGATTGGCGCTCGTATAATTCTTGGAATGGTTGAAAATTTCAAACAGATTGGCCGGCCTTTTCTCACTTACCGGTGCGTCGGATAAAAATTCAATATCGTCAATCGTAGTGCTGGTACGTAACTCCAGACGCGCCATTTTAATGTTCTTGACAATCTGGTCTTCCGTATCATCAAGCAGTGATTTCATCGGGAATACGGAAATATACAGTAAAAACGCATCACTTACGATATAACGGTCATCTACTTTCAGAATGGACTGATAGAGTTTTAAAAAGGTAAAATATGCGGCCTTTAAATCCGACAAAACGTCGTCTTTCCAGGGAGAGTCAAGATTCTGCCCTAAAAGATTCGCAAGTTTTAAATACGAACCGGGCTCCGTAAACGTTAAATAATATGCTCTGGTTTCTTCGAAGAAATCCAGATATTCATAATATACCTTTACTTCCTTGGAATCGTTTTTTGCGGGTAAAATACGCGTCACGTCGGCATGAATGAAATCCATTTTCAGATAACGGGATACGGAAACACGTTTGTTTCCTTCCTGCACGTAATAATCATTCATGTATTCGTAGCATTTAATTGCCTGCTGTACGCCCTCGTTACGGACGGATTCGCAAAGGCTCGCCCACTTGGCGGAAAACTCGGTTCCGTCTTCGATTAAAGGCATAAAATTATTGGCAAAGGCATTGTTTCTGGACATTTCTTTATTACCGACAATAAAAAGCATCGGTAATTCCAAAACGCCGACATATGCCTCGCCGACGGATTCTTTTATTTCCGGAAGGGCATCCAGAACCGGAAGGTAAGGTGATCTGCCTTCCTTCAATGCGGTCCTAACAGCGGCCTCTCCGAGTCTTTTTGCAAGCTGATAATCTTCTGACATTTTAATATTTTTTAATTAGTTTATTCTTATAGATCTAATTAATTCATTCTTTCAATTAATTTTAATTTAGTTCTTGAAACTATGAATCGGCGCAGGAATTCTTCCTCCGCGGTTAACAAAATTCTCGCATCCAAAACGGTTAACGGGCATAATCGGCGCATGTCCCAAAAGACCGCCGAATTCAACGGTTTCTCCGACGCCCTTTCCGATAACCGGAATGATGCGGACAGCCGTCGTTTTCTGATTTACCATACCAATGGCAAGTTCGTCGGCAATGATACCGGAAATGGAGGTATTCGGGGTATCTCCCGGAATGGCAATCATATCAAGACCTACGGAGCAGACACAGGTCATGGCTTCAAGTTTCTCGATCGTTAATGCACTTGCTTCGACCGCATTGATCATACCCTGATCCTCGGAAACCGGAATAAAAGCACCGCTTAATCCGCCGACATAGGAGGATGCCATGACACCGCCCTTCTTGACCTGATCGTTCAAAAGCGCAAGTGCCGCCGTGGTTCCGGGTGCACCGGCATATTCGAGACCGATTTCGCAGAGAATGTCCGCTACGGAATCGCCGATTGCGGGGGTCGGAGCCAGGGATAAATCAATGATTCCGAAAGGAACTCCGAGTCTTGCGGACGCTTCTTTTGCTACCAGCTGTCCGACACGGGTTACTTTAAATGCCGTCTTTTTTATTGTCTCGCAGAGAATTTCGAAATTTTCTCCTCTTACTTTTTCCAGTGCGGTTTTTACAACGCCGGGGCCGGATACACCGACATGGATGACGCAGTCCCCTTCGGTCACACCGTGGAAAGCACCCGCCATGAACGGATTGTCATCGGGAGCGTTGCAGAATACAACGAGTTTTGCACATCCCAGGGAATCCGCATCCTTCGTACGTTCCGCGGTTTCCTTGATAATATCGCCCATCAGGCGTACCGCATCCATGTTGATACCGGTTCTCGTGGAACCGAGGTTAATGGAAGAACATACGCGGTCGGTTGTGGAAAGCGCGAGCGGAATCGACTTCATCAAAAGCTCGTCGGAAGGAGTACTTCCCTTGCTTACCAGTGCGGAATATCCGCCGATAAAATTCACGCCGACCTGTTTTGCCACATCATCCAGAGTCTTTGCAATGGCCGCATAATCCTTTGGTGTTTTACAGCAGGCCGATCCCACAATAGCGATGGGAGTTACGGAAATACGCTTGTTTACAATGGGAATTCCGAATTCCCGCTCAATGTCTTTTCCGGTTTTGACAAGATTCTTTGCCTTGTCATAGATTTTATCATGAATCTTTTTTCTGCATTCCTCTAAGGATGCATCCATACAGTCCAGAAGGGAAATGCCCATCGTAATGGTACGGACATCCAGATTCTCCTTCTGAATCATCTCATTCGTTTCTAATACTTCTCTTCTTGTTATCATTGTTTCACCTCAAACGGTCGGATTTTTTCGCGGTCCGATTCAGATTCTGTGCATTGAGTCGAAAATCTCTTCTCTCTGCAGGCGGATGACTACGCCGATTTCCTCCCCGATCTGGGAAAGCTCGGATGCGATTTCCTCAAATGCTTTGGAGGAAGCGTTCATGTCAACAACCATCATCATGTTGAAATATCCGTGCACGATGGTCTGCGAAATGTCCTCGATGTTGATTTTATTGTTTGCAAGATAGGTGCAAACCTTGGCGATGATGCCGACGCCGTCCTTACCGACTACGGTAATGATTGTTTTTTTCATGCTGTATCTCCTTATTTTTCAGCTCATTGCTGGTATTTACTAACATTCAAGTATCTTTGAAACCTGGCTGCGTTTTGCCACGTAAATCGGAAAATCGTTTCCGTCGTAAGGATTGTCCGCGGCGGTCACTTCAAGTTTCACGGTTTCATAGGCGAGCTCCGGCAGATTGTTCTCCCGGCTTAAATGCCCGAGTTCAATATATCTTATCCCATTATGCAGAAGTCTGGCAAGAAGTCTTCCGCAGGCTTCGTTGGACAAATGCCCTTTCTCGCCCAGGATACGCTGTTTCAGCGGATACGGATATCGTCCGACCTGCAGCATGTTGATATCGTGATTGGCCTCTAAGAATAAAATATCAAACCCCTGCAGTGCATCGACGATTCTCTGATCGTAGGTCCCGAGGTCCGTTAAAATGGCTGCCTTTTTTTCCTGCTCGTAAAACCGGTAAGCCACCGGTTCCCTTGCATCGTGGGAAACCGCCATCGGATCGACTTCCAGATCACCTACGAGGAACGGCAGTTCCGCTTCTACCGGATGAAAAAGACCGGCATCCATCTCTCCTACGCTTTTCGTATTGCGAATCCCCTCAAAGGTTCCTCTCGTCGCATAAATCGGAATACCGTATTTGCGGGATAAAACTCCGAGTCCGCCGATATGATCGATGTGTTCGTGGGTAATCAGAATTCCGTTAATGTCGGAAAGCGTCAGGCCGATTTCGTTTAATCCTTCCTCGGTTTTCTTTCCGCTTAACCCGACATCGACAAGCAGATGTGTGTGGTCATCTCCCACGTATATGCAGTTTCCGCTGCTTCCGCTCGCAATGCTGACAAGTCTCATGTTTATAGTAACTCCTGTTAATCTTCCCAGTAGAGCTCGATTACGGCTCCTTCCGGCAGTTCCTGCATGTAGTTTGCCACCGGGACCCCGTTGACTTTCGTGACGATTTTACGTCCCTTCGGGGATTTTAAATCAAAATCGATATAATCGAATATATCGACAAAAATATACTGTTCTTTGCCCTTCATGGTGATTACCTGTCCGTTTACCGCAACTATGAATTCGTTAAACGCACTCTTTACGGAATCGATCCGGCGTTCCGCAACCGGCTCTTTTAAAAGCTCTGCTGCGGGGAGTTCCTTTGTAAAGGGCTCGGCGGTTTCGTCAAGAGATTCCACGGAAATAATATCTCCGTTTTCAATCTCGTAATCCGGCCGTTCCACATGTCCGTTAACCAGAATGGCAAGCGGTCTGTCGACCATTTTTTTGTATTCGGCAAGGTCTGCGATTTTCATTCCCGCATCTTCGCCTTTGGTGGAATAGGTAATCTCCACAAAATCGTTCTTACGGATGGCGCATCGGATATCGGCACTTTCCCCGTTGACGGTAACAATCGCCGGTTCTCCCAGACGTCCCTTCAGAAGACGGACATCTCCGTTAATCGTAAAACGGATGGTTTTGCCGCGCTTCGGAAAAATGTTTTCATTCGGCACATTCATCTGCATGAGCGCATCCACAACGCGGAGTTTTCCGTTGTTGTACAGTTTAATCCGCTCTCCGTTTACGGTCACGTAGATAAAATTATTGTTCTGTTCATAGTAATTTAAGCAGATACCGAGAGGGGTTACCATGAGCGAATCTTTCCTGAATCCGGAATCGGGGAAGACAAATCTTGATAAAATCTCCTCACCTCTTAAAGCAACCCGGTTTGCCGGAAGGCCCATGGCCTGGGCAAGCATGGCGGTATAGCCTTCGATGAGTCCGCCTCCGCCGACCACAAAAACAGCGCTGACGGGTTTATCCGCATTCAGTGAAATGATGCGGTTGGAAACCTCGTTTGCCATATCATGCAGCATGGGCTCGAGAACTTCAAGCACCTCTTCTTTTTTGATGGTATGCGGAATTCCGAGGATGTCCGAGTAGGATACTTCTTCCAAAACGGAAATGCCTCTTTTAATTTCCTCCGCCACGGTAAAATCAACCAGGCAGTATTTTGCAATCAGCTCGGTCAATGCATCTCCGGCTCTCGGAATCATGCCGTAGGCGCGGATGGTTCCGCCATCGGTAATACAGATATCGCTTGTTCCCGCACCCACGTCGACAAGTGCGATATTTAACATGCGGAAATTCTCCGGGATGGCAACAAGCGTTGCAGCAATCGGCTCCAGTGTCAGATTGCAGACCTCAAGTCCGGAAAGTTCCACGGCACGGTATAAGCCTTCCACAACGTCTTCGGGCAGGAAGGTTGCGATAATATCCATGCCGATGGTATTGCCGCGCTGATTCTCCAGATTGCCGATGACATTGCCGTTTAAATATTCTTTGGTAACGGAGTGTCCGACCAGATAGAATTTTTCGTTTAAATTTCCGTTCTTTTTCTCAAAATTTATGTATGCTTTCTCGAGCGTCACGGATTCCAGTTCATATATGTCTTCTCCGCTTATAATGCGGTCCGTTTCAAAGGAAATCTCCGCGTGGTCGTTATGGGTTTTTAACACGCGGCCCGCCGCTGCGATACAGACTTTGCGAAGTGCAAATCCGATTTGTTTCTCCAGATCCTCCTTCACTTCGCGAATCGTTTCGGCAACCTTTCCGATATCATGAATCTGTCCGTCGAGCATGGACCTCGTATCGTGTTCTTTGACGGACTGGGCATACACATAAAACAAGCCGCCCTTTAAGTAGCCCACGGTTCCCACAACACTGCGGGTTCCGATATCCAGGCCGAAAACCGGCTCGGTCATATATAAATCAATCTGACGGTATAAATCCTTTTTCTCACCGTTATTTAAAAGAATATGGTCCGCATAAACCTTATAGTCATCGTCCGACATTTGTCGTTTCATTACGCTTTCGGTTTTCTCGCTCGAATATCCTCTGCTTTGAAAAAGTCTCTCGGCGCGGGTCTTTTCATCGGTTATAACAAGCCAGAGTTCATCCAGAAAATCCAGATATCCGGCTTCCGCAAAAATTGCGGATTCAAGAAAAATTACGGTTTCGGGATTCGCGGCCCTGTATTCGTCCACTAGCCGGAACACTTCCCTGCGAACGGCGGGATGCACAATGGCATTGATTTTCTTTAAAATCTCTTCGTTTCCGAAAACAATTTCGGCCGTTCTTGCCCGGTCGATTTCCCCGTCGGGAGCAAGAATATCTTCACCCAGAAGTTCCACCATGGGTGCATAACAGACTCCGTCCTTCTTCTGAAGGCGGCTTCCGATTTCATCGGCATACAAAACCACGGCGCCGTATGTATCCTCAAGATACTTTAACGCGGTGGATTTACCGCTGCCGACACCGCCGGTGATTCCTATTAACTTGCCTGATTTGGTGTGGTTTGACATGGTGTTTCTTATTCCTGAATCGTTATAACACTTAACTTTCCGATCCTTATCTTTCTAACGTTTATCTTATGAATCCCGTTTTCTCCGGTAATGTCTATTTGGCATCATACCAGTTTGCGCCGGTATGTAAATCCGCTTCCAGCTTTACCGCAAGAAGTGCGGCATGCTCCATTTCACCACGGAGAATTTCTGCAACTTCCGCGCTTTCGCTTTCTTTTACTTCCAGTAACAGTTCGTCGTGTACCTGAATCAGAATTCTGCTCTGAAGGTTTTTGAGTTTCAGTGCGTCACGAACGCGAATCATGGCAATTTTCATAATGTCCGCAGCCGTTCCCTGAATCGGTGCGTTCATGGCAACACGCTCCCCGAAGGAACGCTGCATGAAATTGGAGGATTTTAACTCCGGGATCGGACGGCGGCGATGATACATCGTTTCGGAGTACCCCTTTTGCTTTGCATCCTCAACGGCTTTGTCGAGGAACCCTTTGATACCGGGATAGGTGGCAAAATATTCTTCGATATATCCCTGCGCTTCCTTTCTCGAAAGTCCTAAATCCTGACTTAATCCGAAGGAGGAAATTCCGTAAACGATACCGAAATTCACGGCTTTGGCACGTCGTCTGAGCAACGGTGTCACTTCATTTAACGGCACATGGAAAACCTTGGACGCCGTGATGGCATGAATGTCTTCCCCGCTGTTATACGCCTCGATTAGCTGGCTGTCTCCGGAAAGATGCGCCAGAATCCGAAGTTCAATCTGCGAATAATCGGCGTCCATAAAAAGCCAGCCGTTCTTTGGAACAAAAACCTTACGAAGCAGTCTTCCGAGTTCGGTTCGAATCGGAATATTCTGCAGATTCGGATCCGTTGAGGAAAGACGTCCGGTTGCGGTGACGGTCTGCTGAAAGGTCGTATGAATGCGTCCGTCCTTCGCAATCTGGTCCGCAAGTGCCTCGGCATATGTGCTTTTTAATTTCGTCAAAGCTCTGTATTCCAGAATTTCGGAAACAATCGGATAATCCGGAGCGAGTTTTTCAAGTACTTCGGCGGCGGTGGAATATCCGGTTTTCGTCTTCTTTCCGCCTTCAATCTGCATCTTTTCAAAAAGGATTTCTCCGAGCTGCTTCGGCGAATTGATGTTGAATTCTTCTCCTGCTTTTTCATGAATCGAATGCTTCAGTTCCGCGATTCTTCCGTCGAGGCTTTCGGAATATTTTTTTAGTTCATCCGGCAGAATGCGAATTCCTTCCTGCTCCATTTCAAATAGCGTTAAGGAAACCGGCATTTCGATTTCTTTAAAAATCCCGATTTCTCCGGTGTTCTCAAGTTTCTCTTCCAACGCCCTGTATGCGGCATAATTTCCCGCGGCAACGCATCCGAGATATTTTAAATATTCTTCTTTGGTATGACCGGCCAGCAGTTCTTCCGGTTTTGCCTTGTTAAACAGGGTTATGTACGGTTTAAAATCCGGATTCGCATACTGCTCGATAACGCTTTCACAGTCATAATCACTCTTTAAAGGATTCAGCAGATATGCGGCGATTAAAACATCGAAAAAGCATCCGGAGATTTCCTTTGCAGGCTTGTCTTTCACGGATTCGGGAAGGAAATGATAATACGGTTTGACTCCGTCTGTGATAAATCCGGGGGCACCGTCACCATTCCCCGAAACATCCGAAAAATGCTTTCTGAATAATTCCGTCAGTTTGGCTTCTTCCGACGAAGAATCCACGGAAAGTGCATATGTTTTTTCTCCCGTGCCGACGGCAGCGGCAAGAATGCGGCGAAGCGTCACCGGATCTTTGCCGGCGGATGCATCAAAAAGGGACATCTGCCCTTCGGATACCGTATTTTCGTGGTCATAATCGTTTAATTCGCCGAACAGGAATTTTACGGAAAGTGCTGTTTCCTTTATTGTCTGATTCTCGGACAGGGCCGAAATCAGTTCCCCGACGTCGGAAAGAATCTCTACCTTCACTTCTGCGACCGGTTTAACCGAAGATACGTCAAAGCGTGATAAATAGGACTTCAGTTCCAGCTCCTTCATCTTCGCAAAGGAGGATTCGTTGTAGAAATTTCCGATGACCATCTCATCGATGGAAAACGGCAGATCGGCATCGGTTACTATCGTCACAAGCTTTTTGCAGAAATACGCAAGCTCTTTGTTTTCCGCAAGGGAAGTGCGGATTGCGGGCTTCGTTATATTTTCGATGTTTTCGTATATTCCGTCTAATGACTTATATTCTCCGATCAGTCCGGCGGCGGTCTTCTCACCGACCTTCGGCACGCCGGGAATATTGTCCGACGAATCTCCCATCAGCGCTTTTACGTCAATGAACTGTTTCGGTGTAACACCGTATTTTTCCTCCACGTCTTTCGGAAAATACTCTTCCACCTCGGTCTTTCCGCCCTTGGTTTTGGGAATGCGGATTTTAATATGTTCGTCTGCAATCTGCAGAAGGTCACGGTCACCGGACATAATCACGGCTTCCATTCCGTTTGCCTGTGCTTTCTTTGCCATGGTTCCGAGAATATCATCGGCCTCAAGTCCCGCGAATTCCATAATCGGAATGTTCATGGTCTGAAGGAGATTCTTCATCACGGGAATCTGCTCCCTAAGTTCATCCGGCATCGGCGATCTGGTGCCCTTGTATTCTTTGTACATCTCATGGCGGAAAGTCGGCGCATGCAAATCAAAAGCCACCGCCAGATGCGTCGGCTTTTCATCGTCCATGGTCTTAAACAGGATGTTTAAAAATCCGTAGATTGCATTCGTATGAAGACCGTCTTTGTTGGTTAAATCCGGCACCCCGTAGAATGCTCTGTGTAAAATGCTGTGTCCGTCAATTAAAAGAATTTTGTTCATCAGTATAGCATCCCCGAAATCAGATATCCGCCCAGAATCGCAAGTCCGATGGCGAAAACAAACACGATTCTCGTCAGGTTTCTCCTGCGAATCGCACGGTATTCGTTTCGAATCATCAAATCTTCCAGCTCATCGTTTAAATTAAACGCAGACGCGGAATCAAGGCGTTTCACGCCCACCAGCACAAGGTATTCCACGGAAAGTTCTTCCATGCACGCCTTGCAGTTTCTGGTATGATTGATAAACGCCAGCGTATCCCGACTGTCCAGTTTGTCATTTATAAAATCGGGAATATTCTTTTGTATGTCTTCGCAGGTGATTTGATTTTTCATTTGTTTTTATATCTTAAGTCGCGATAGAACCACAATAATTTATATTTCACGTAGAAGGCATATGAATTACGCATAAAAAGATCGGTATATGCCTTCTGCTCTTCATCCATGTATCTGCCGTAATACGGATTCTTTTGAAAATCCGGGAATTCCTCAGCCATTTTCTTTTTGATTCTTTTGATAAAACCGTATTTTCTCCCTTTTTTCATTCGCATATAGGAGAAAACCGTATTCGTATAATACGTAATGGTAAACAGATTCTCGATTTCCGTTTTATACTCATCAAAGAAACCGCGGTCTTTCAGTTCGCGAATCATGGTTTCGCCGGCAACGAGTCTGTCTTCGCACCTTCTCTCGGTAATGGTATGTACCGTTGAAGTATCATGCTGGTAATAGTAATAAAGCGGTTCGTCCACATACTCAAAATGTTTGTAATACATGGACCAGACGGGCCCTGCGCAGTTATCTTCGTAAAAAATCCCTTCCGGAAAAGTCAGATGATTGTCGCGAATCAGGCTGCCGAGGTAGACTTTGGTTACCATGCTTCCGCCGTTTTGCAAAAAACGTTTCCGTTTTTCATGATCAAATTCGCCACACTGATCGGGGCTGTTTCCTTCGGCAACTTCTCCGACTTCGAAGGTATGGCTGTGGACAAGATTATATTTGCAGCCTACCACGTCAGCTCCGGTTTCTTCCCCTTTTCGTATCAGTTTTTCGTAGTACTCGGGAGCAATCCAGTCATCCGCATCAATAAAACCGATCCATTCTCCCTTTGAAACCTTTATTCCCTCGTTTCTTGCGCCGCCCTGGTGTTTGTTGACTTTACCGTCAATCACGACAAACAGATTTGGATAACGGTTTTGATAATCATACAGGATTTCAAGCGAACGATCGGTAGAAGCATCGTTTACAGCAATGATTTCATAATCATCGATGGTCTGGTTTACCAGGGAATCCAGACAGTAATTCAGTTTTCCGTCTGCCGCCATGTTATAGACCGGCACAATAATGCTGAGTTTCATGCATCTGCCTCTAATTCTTTAAATGGGCAACCTTTTCATTCTGGTTATGAACCTCGGGGTCCTCGTACCGATCCATAAAGTATCTGCCGAGGCGCTCCTTTTCATCCGCAAAAGTGATGCTTCCGAGTTCGGTAAACACACTGACAACCTTCTTAAAATGCAATTCCGAAAAGAAATTCAGAATTTCCATCGGTACCGTTTTGTCAAACCGGAAAACATCCGAAAACAGATGCTCATAATCCAGTTCGTCTCTCGGATGGATTTTCAGAAATACCTTTCCTTCCTTCTCATACCTGGCGATTAAGTCCCTGAAAATCGTTTGTCTTACATCCAGCGTACATAACGGTTCCGTGAGAATCAGAATATTGTCCTTTCCGGTTGAAGTATTTCGTATCTCCTGAAGCATTCTGTCCATGTCACGCACAAATACGCGAACAAGAATGTTTTTCTGTTCTTCCGTAAGGGAATCTTCCATCCGTTTGCGCGGGCATTCTATGTAGTTGCTGCCCTTATACCCGATGATAGACAGATCGTTGACCTCCATATCAATGCAATACTTCCCGTATCCGTCACCGATATAAATCCAGTTAAGTTTTCTGCTCAAAAAAAGTTTGAACTTTAAAAACTTCCGGTTATCGTAGATTGCCGGAACGAATCCTCTGTAGCAGTCCAGACCGTCTTCCACGGAATGATAGGGGATTCTGTATTTGTTCAGATAATATCCGATCGGGTCGGAATCACAGAACAGATATACATCATCGTATTCGCGAAAATCAACGGGAACCCCGGGTGCCATGGCTTTTGCAAACTTCTTTGTAAAGACAATCCTCGGAATCAGATTAAAAAGAATATTTCCGCGATTTTTCTTCCATTTGGCAAGTTCGGGATAATCCGTTTCGCGTTTTTCATCATATACAAACACTTCCTTAAAAACGCCTCCGGTAAGGATTCTGTCTGATAAATCCGCAAAATCATTGGAAAGAGTGCTTAATATAACAGACGCATTTCCACGTTCTTCTTCCGGTTTGGCAAATTCTTTCAGAAAGGAAACGTAGACATGAAAAAACGTATGACAAATGTAGATTCTGCCTTTTTTCATATAAACCTCACAATCCATAACATTATATCACAAGATAGGCAATTTTTGATATAAAAGGTTTCAAAATATTGTAATTTGCGGTAAAATAGAAAACGTCAGAACAATCCCATGAAAACGGAGTTTCAAATGAGCAGAACAATACAAATCGGAAAAAAAACAGTGTCGGCGACAAATCCTTATCTGATTGCCGAAATGAGCGCCAATCATCTTCAGGACTTATCCCGCGCCAAACAGATTATCAAAGCGGCCAAAGAATCCGGTGCAGATGCGATTAAGCTTCAGACTTATACCCCGGATACCATCACTTTAAACGTAAAAAACGATGAATTTCTCTGCACTCCCGGAAGTCCGTGGGAGGGCATGAATCTGTATGAACTGTACAAAACCGCCTATACTCCCTGGGAATGGCATGAGGAGCTTTTTTCCTATGCGGCGCAAATCGGAATTGACTGCTTCTCTTCTCCATTCGATCTTACTGCGGTGGACTTTCTTCATCCGTTTGATATGCCCGCGTTTAAAATCGCATCTTTTGAGATTACCGATATCCCGTTAATCGAAAAAGTGGCAAAAGAAGGCAAGCCGGTAATTATTTCCACCGGAATTGCCGACTATGAAGATATCCGTCTTGCCGTAGAAACCTGTCATAAGGCCGGAAACGATCAGATTGTTCTCTTAAAATGCGTATCCGAATATCCCACTCCCTATCCGGAATTAAACTTAAAAACCATTCCCGATATGGCCGAAAAATTCGACTGCATCACCGGTTTATCCGATCATTCCATGGGAAATGCCGTGCCGATTGCCGCCGTAACGCTCGGCGCTGCCGTAATTGAAAAACATCTGACGCTTTCGCGCGCAGACGGCGGTCCGGACGGATCTTTCTCCATGGAACCCGCAGAGTTTCAAAAAATGGCAACAGATATCGGTCATATCATTTCCGCTCTCGGGCATGTCACCTATGATCTTACCGAGAAACAGAAAAACAGCCGCGGGCGTTCCAGATCCCTTTATATTTCCGCGGATATCAAAGCAGGCGAAACATTTACGGAAAACAATATCAAATCGGTACGTCCCGGTTACGGACTGCATACGAAGTACTATTATTCCGTTCTCGGGAAAAAGGCAAAATGCGATTTGAAACCCGGAACAGCTCTGAAATGGGATTATATTGAGGATTAATGTCAGATGAATGTATTACTATTAAGTATCGGTGCAAAAAAAACACTGGTGGAAGCTTTTAAATCTTCCCCATCCGTTTCCCGTGTCATCACAACGGACTGCAGTCCTTATGCAGCCGGACTCTATGCTTCGGACAGTCATTATATCGTTCCCCTGATGCATAGTCCGGAATACATTCCGACACTCGTCAACCTCTGCAAAAAAGAGAACGTTTCCGTTCTTGTCCCTTTAAACGAAGAGGAACTGTTTGTTATTGCCGAAAACCGCGAAATTTTTGAATCTCTGAATATTCTGATTAATCTTTCCTCTTTGGATGTAATTTCGTTATGCAAAGACAAGCTGGAATTTTACAAAGTATTGTCGGATGCCGGAATCCCCTGTGTTCCGACAATAAAGGCTTCTGATTTCAAACCGGAATCCCCCGTCTTCTTCTATCCGCTTATGGCAAAGCCGCAAAAGGGCGCCGCAAGTATGGGAAATATCGTGATTTCCTCGACAGATGATATTAAAAAAATACCGGAAAATATGATGGGGAACTATATCCTTCAGCCTTTTATCGACGGAATCGAATATGGGGTTGATCTCTATACGGACTTCCTTTCCGGTGAAATCATTCAGATTTTTATCAAAGAAAAAATAAGCATGAGAAACGGGGAAACCGAGAAGTCAAGATCGGTCAAAAACGACGAAATCGTTTCATTGGTAAAGAAAACCGTTGAAATCTTAAAACCGAAAGGAGTTTCGGATCTGGATATCCTTTATGAAGACGGAACGTATTATCTTCTGGAAATGAACCCCCGGTTCGGCGGCGGGTATTCGCATGCATTTTTAAGTGGAATGGACTACCCCGCTTTTTTGGCAAATAATGCAACGGGGATTGCTAATACACCCTGTATCGGCGAATACGAAGCCGGAACCGTTGCTTTAAAATATACCTCATCCGTTCTTTTAAACGAGGATTCCCTGTTACGGGATCTGCATTGATTCGGGAGTTTTATCATGGAAATCGGAAGTATCTTACAGACAGCTTCATACGACAAATATTTACCTTCCCAAAACAGCGATTCTTTTAAACTGCCTTTTATGCAGGACGATGAGTGGCTTTCTTCCTTCTTTCAAAGCGGCAGAAATGCCATTGAGGTACTGTTTGCCGAAACTGCGCCGGGCGCATCCGTTCTGGTTCCCGATTTTGTTTGCGGTACGGTTCCCGAGGCCATACAAAGAGCCGGATGCAGGGTGGTTAATTATCATATTGACGATGACTTTACTTTTTCATTCGAAGAAATCAATGCGTTACTTTCCGAAACAAAGATTCTCTACATTGTTCATTTCTTCGGACGCAAATTCTCCGAAACGGAAATGAAAGCAATCAGTCATTGGAAAAATGAGGGAATCACCGTCGTTGAAGATATAACGATGTCCTTATATTCCAAAGATCCCGAAGCGTTCGGTTTCGGAGATTACATCATAGGAAGCATCCGCAAATGGCTGCCCGTTTCGGACGGCGGCTTTATTCTTTCAAAAGCAAAAAGTTTCGACGCTCCGAAAATGCAATCCGTAAACCTCTACTCTTATTATTATCAGCTTGCCCAAATGCTCAAAAAACAGTACATTGAGGCAGGCGAAAAAGATGCCAAACTGAAAGAGACCTATATGAATTTCTATCATGAATCCATTCGTTATCTGTTCAGCGATTACAGCATCGCTCCGATCAGTCCGGTATCCATGAATTATATTTTAAACACCCAGTCGCAGAATTCCTATTTTAAGCGTGTGCAAAACTATACTTATCTGTCCGAAGGACTTAAGGATTTCGGTGATTCTATCCGCCCTGCGGTTATTTTAAACCCCGGATACGTACCCTTCGGAATGGTAGTAAAATGCACAAAGCGCGACGAATTACTGCAGTATCTGATTAAGAATGACATCTACTGCAACATTCACTGGAGACTGGACCTTCCCGCAGTTTTCTCATTAAGCAATCAGATTTTGACTATTCCCTGTGATGAAAGATACGGCAAAAAAGAGATGGATCAAATCCTTCAGGTAATAAAGGATTTTTACAGATAAAGGATGCGCCGATGATTGGTTTCCGTGTTGACATGAACAAACAAATAGCGTCCGGGCACCTGATGCGCAGCCTTACCATAGCAAAAGAGGTCCGTAAACTCGGTGAAGAGGTTCTCTTCCTTTCTTCGGATAACGGCGTTGAGAGAGTTCTTTCTTCGGCCGGTTTTTCCTACATCAATTTGAACTGCGATTATTCCGACTGGGAATCATCGCTTGATCGGACGTTGGAAATCATTCAATCATACAGGATTCGCGTGCTTTTTACCGACTCCTACCTGGTATCCGGTCATGTATTATCCGAATTAAACCGTCATACACGTGTTGCCTATATTGACGATTTTATCAAAAAAACTCTGGATGTATCTCTTCTGCTTGTTCCTACACAGTCACTGGACACATCCGTACTTACCGAGATGTACCGTGACAAACCCGTGAAACTGCTGGTGGGCAGCGAATACCTGATTATCCGGGAAGAGTTTTTAAATCCGACGGAACGGGCGGATCGTGACCGGATATTTTTAACAACGGGAGGAACCGATCCGGCCGGTTTTACCGAAGCTTTTCTTCATCAGGCAATGAATCATCCCGTGTTAAAAGATAAAAAATACACCGTTATTCTCGGTTCTCTGTATGATAATACGCAGGCATTGAAAGAAACATACCGGGATTATCCCAATATCCGCTTTCATCAGAATGTAACCAATATGGGGGAATTAATGAAAGAGTGTTCCTTCGCCGTTTCTGCGGGAGGAAATACACTTTATGAACTGATCTGTTTAAGGATTCCGACCGTTTGCATCTCCCTCTCCCCCGATCAGGAAGCACTTGGAGAACGTTTGGAAAACAAAGGAATTGTTTCATACTGCGGCAACTGCATCCGGCAGCCGGAAGAATGCACCGAATCGGTGATTTCAAAGCTGTCCGGCTTAATACAGCTAACCGATGACGAATGTTCCGGCTTAAAAGGCAGATGCCGTTCCTTCACTGACGGAATGGGAGCAAAAAGAATCGCAAAAGCGTTAATTGAACTTTAAGAGTTTTTTACCAAGGAGAGAAAAGAATGGCAAACGTAATTGCAGTGATTCCGGCAAGAGGCGGAAGCACAAGAATTCCGAAAAAGAATATCCGGTTATTCTTAGGAAAACCGATTATTACCTACGCTATTTCCGCTGCTTTAAACTGCGATGAAATATCCGTAGTTATGGTTTCCACCGACAGTGAAGAAATTGCCGAAATAGCCCGGAATGCCGGAGCCGCCGTTCCTTTTATGCGGGATGCAAATCTGGCTGATAATTATACCAATGTCAATTCGGTAATTCTCGACGTAATCAGACGTTACGAAGAAAACGGCAGACAATTCGATTACATTGTCTGCCTCTATCCTACTGCACCGTTTGTAACTTCCGAACAAATTAAAGAAGCAATTCGGCTGATGGAAAAAAACAATGCCGATGAAGCCAAGATGCTGGCTGCTTTCTCCTTTCCTCCCCAAAGAGGAATGATTATCGGCCCGGACGGATTCACCGTATACAAATATCCCGAGTATGCGTCAACCCGCTCTCAGGATCTTGAAACCATTTATCATGATGTCGGACAATTATATGTATACCGCACAGATGCCTTTATTCGTTTTAACGGAAATATCACCGAAAAGGTTGTCCCGATTTTAGTGGACGAGAATGAAGTTCAGGATATCGACAACGAAGCGGACTGGATTGCGGCGGAACAAAAATATCGTCTTCTTCATTCCGGTAATCCGTCTTAAAAAACTTGCTTTATACCCCGTTTTATGTTAATATTTCTTACGTTGACAGCCGGCGTGTCGGAATGGCAGACGAGGCAGACTCAAAATCTGTTGTTGGCAACAACGTGCGGGTTCAAGTCCCGCCACCGGCAGTAAAATCTACCCGATTCCTACGGAACCGGGTATTTTTATTTTACATTGAAACGAAGTGAAAACAGCTGCATGCGTTTCTTTAACCCGTGTGCTTTCACAAGATTTGTCAAACGCTCTTCGTTCTTTTCAAGTGCTTTAATCCGTTCGCCTAAAATTACGGCAATTTCATTCTCTTTATAAAGGTATTCTTCGAATTCCTGAATGAATGCCGTATTCTCTTCTTCCACTTTTTCTTTCAGAATTCTTTCCCGGTATTCCTGCAGTGTTTCGCCTCCGAGAATCGGATAGCCGAGAATGGCAAGAATTTTCAGATTCCGGCGAACCAGATACCGGTATTTTTCATCCTCTTTCATTCGGGAATAGCGGATTTCCATAAACAACCGGTCGATGGCCAGCAACAGCAGAACTGCCAAGGCGGCCGCGGCAATCGGAAGCAGCACGTATTTTGCATCAATGCCCTTCTTTACTTCCTCTTCCTTCTCTTCCAAATCTTCGAAAAGATCGTCATCGGTCAGCGCCGCTTCCCCGGGTTTTGCAAATTCTTCACGTTCCTTTAAAACATCCTCATAATCATCGGCCTTATGTCCCGGTGTAGGTTCGTAAACAATCCATCCCACGCCTTTAATATAGCACTCCGGCCATGCATGGGCATCCGACTCGTAAACACGTACATAGCCTTTTCTCTTCGGTTTTACGCGATAACCCTGCACATATCTTGCCGGGATTCCTTCATGCCTTGCAAGCAGAACAAATGCGGTCGCATAATGCACGCAATAACCTTCCTTTTTTTCAAAAACAAAGTAATCCAGATACTCTTTTGCGGAGTCGATATCCAGAGGAAGATCGCCGGGATTTTTGGTGTAATTCATCGTTGAAAGCATCGACTCGATACGGTTCAGTTTCTCAATATCGTTCTGCGCTCCGTCAAGCAGTTTATCAAGATATGCATCCATTCTTTCGGAAACTTCGGTTTCGGGCAGATATACCTCCCTCATCCTGTTCTGATAAGCAAGGTAGTCTTCGAATGTATTTCCTTCAAACTCCGTAAAATCAAAACGATTCAGCGAGTATTCCCATTTTTTATCGTTAATCACACGGTCCGCCGTCGCAAACGCATCAAACCCGGGATTATCACGATAAATCCTGTAAAATTTGATGCGGTAAACATCATCATACCTTTTGGTCGAATCAAAATAGTAGTCTCCACCCTTTGATTTTACCCCGCCGCCTTTTTCGGGAATTTCAATCACGGCGCTCTTTGAGGGCATAAATACGTGCTTCGTCTTGTAATCAAGGAATTTTACATCCAGGTACGTATATTTGCAGTAATCCGGGAACTGTCCGTTCGAACCGTCCGTAATTGCCGTCAGCGTTTCGGTCGCATCCATCAGATTGTCGTTTTGGCTGCCCTTGTAGGTTTTCTTCCAGCCCTTTCCGTCGAAGGAATCAAAACTTTTTCCTCCCAGATATACCGACGAGGATGTTCCGACGGTCAGTTCCATAACCGCCTGATCGTTTCCCTGAATCTTTCCGCCGATTCTTCCGAATTCCGAGAATCCGATAAATTCATCCCCCATGCCGTCCGACTGAGATTTGGAAATCTGCTCTCTCCAGATATCGATCTGTTTGGCCGCCACATGGTAAAACTGCCGGACGAACTTCCACTCATACGGTTTCCTTGAATTCGGGAAAATCAAAAACAGCAGGAAAAAAAGGCAAAGAAAAGGTGCCACGTATACAAGGTGTGATTTATGTTCCGTCTCTCCTGTTTTCTTCCAGCGAATCTGCACTTCCTCAACCAGAACACAGATGATGTAGAAGAAAACGAATCCGACAACCGCTTTTTTCGGCTGATAACCGGTTAACGTTACGACAAGACCCGCAAACAGCAAAACGGCAAGGACAATACGGCTTATACGGAATCTGGTAATCAGAAGTCCGAATCCGAAAGCAGCCGCGGCAATGAGCGGGAACAATAAAACCCAGACATTTTCGGAAAAGATTTTTTCCTTAAATTCCCTCGGGCTGATTAAAAATGCCACACCGAGAATCGGAACGAGAATTCCCGCAAGGATGATTTTACCGCGGGCGGGAAGATGTAAAAGCGCAAGGCCGGTTAATGCAACCGCAAGCGGAATCAGCGTAATGACGGCTTTCGGGAGCGATGTCACCGCATAGGGTGCCATCCAGAGGACGCTGATCATACAAAGAGGAATCAGATAAACGGCATCGTAAAAGAATTTCTTCATCCGATCACCTCCTCTAAATCCGCATCCGTCGGAATCATAACGATGTTGGAATTCACACCGTCGGTTTCCGTCGTCACCGCGTCTTTTTCTCCGGTAATCAAATAAACAACCGTTGAGATGTTATTCTGTTTCAAAAGTTTCATCAAATCCTTCGCACTGTCGGACAGATCATGCAAAACCAGAACGATAAAACTGTTTTTGTAGAATAAGCGGTCCCCGCTGACGCTCGTAATCAGCTTATCCACACTCTGAGTGTCATCAAAAACAAAGGATGATATATATTTGTAAAATTCATCAAACTGGGAAATCGAACCGATTGTATGTCTGGTCAGTTCTCCCTGCATGGAATAGATATTGACCGGAATGTGATGGTTTGTAAAATACATGCAAAGCGCAAGTGCGGTTTCACAGATTTTATTCTCAACCGGCAAAAATTCCATCGGATGAAAGGAGCATTTTGAACTGTCCATGATAATTCCGATTCCGTTTAATTCTTCGCCGATGGTATTGCGCACCAGAAGTTTTCCTTCTCTTGCCGTCGCCTTCCAGTGAATGCTTCGAATATCATCGCCCGGCATATAATCCCTGACCACGGCATCGAGGGAGGCTGCGTTTTTATAAGAATCCATGGTGTTTAAATACGCAGGATCCAGGGCTTTTATGCTGTTTAACTGTACGACTCTCGGAAGCACGCGAACGCGGAACGGCTCTCGATTACGATAGGTAAAACGAAAGAGACGGAAGAAATCCTGAATCACAATGCTCTTGACGCCGACTTCATATTCCCCGCGATATTTGCATAAAAGCTTGGTTTCATACTTCACGCCGGTATGCGGGATCAGCTCGTATTCGACGGAATCGTCTATGCCGCTTAAAGAAGAAAACGAAGAATAAAACAGAATGCGGATTCCGGAGAAAGAAAAGAAATCTTCATTCTGAAGAGCAATATAAAAATCCGAAGCCGTATTTGCAATAACGTTACGGCCTTCGAGCCTTTGATAGATTTTAAACCGCAGGAAAACAAAGAATAAATAGATCAGCGAAACAATCGGAACCAGTGTTACCGCCGCAAAAAAGCCGTAACTGACGGGGCCTCCGAAATAGGAAATTCCTACAAGAGAAAGAATCCATAATGCGATTAGAATGATCCAATTCCTTTTCAAATTATTTCTCCATCGGGACTTTCGCTTTTAAAACAAGTTCTTTGATAACGGAATCCGTTTTCTCTTTTTTGATTTTCGCATCGGGAGTTAAAGAAAGTCTGTGATGCAAAACATTTACCGCAACCGCCTTCACGTCATCGGGCTTGACATAGTCTCTGCCCTGTAAAAATGCCCGTGCCTGAGATGCGCGGATCAGGGAAAGAAATGCTCTCGGAGATGCACCGATAACAAATCTCTGCTCGTTTCTTGTATAATTGATGATTTCCCGTACGTAAGCAATCACTTTGTCACTGATGGTGATCTTTGCAACCTCTTCTCTCATCTTCTTTAAATCATCTGCCGTGCAGACACACCGGATGGTGTCAAAATCTTTGCCACCGAGTATATTTTTTGCAAGACGGATTTCCTCTTCTTCATTCGGATAGCCGACGGAAAGACGCATCATAAAACGGTCCACGCTGGCTTCCGGTAAAGGAAAAGTACCGATAAATTCAACGGGATTCTGCGTTGCAATCACCATGAAAGGATTCGGCAAATCGTACTTTTTGCCGTCGACGGTTACGGATTCTTCCGCCATGGCCTCCAAAAGCGCCGACTGCGTCTTCGGAGAAGTGCGGTTAATCTCATCCGCCAGTATAATCTGATGCATGATTGCACCTTCTTTATATTCGAATTCGGAGGTTTTCATGTTGTAAACACAGACTCCGACAACATCACCGGGAAGCGTATCCGGGGTAAACTGAATCCGTCCGAATGACAAATCCACGCTCTTTGCAAGGACCTTTGCAAGCGTCGTTTTACCGACTCCCGGAACGTCTTCCAAAAGAACATGGCCTCCGGCAAGCAGACAGGTCAGAACGTCTTCCACCACTTCTTCCTTCCCTACAAAATATTCGTTGATCTGTTTTCTTAATTCCTCAATCATGATAAAATTCCCTCTTTTCATTCATACCGAAGAACCGTAGTGCTGCGGCAATTCACAAACGAACGGATAACATGGATATTATACCAAAAATCCGGGCATAAAAAAAGAACCCCGAAGGATTCCGAATAATCATGAAATACAATTGTTTGTACCTTCAAAACCGAATACAGATTCCGTTGCCGGATTCTCTTCACCAAGTTGGATAACGTTT